>CAIOJG010000027.1 GCA_903858555.1 Candidatus Magasanikiibacteriota bacterium | reverse complement strand
TTTTTGATCCGTAAATTTTAATCATATTTTTAGATGATTATTTAATTAATAAATTATTTATTTCATTCTTAGGCTGCGACGAGCGGTCATTTGCATGATGATAAAAAATATTGTCGCTAGGGTAAAGACAATCAACAACGACCACAAAGGATTGAAATCACTGTAACCGGTGATGCCGTAGCGTAACAGATTTACATTGTGATGAATAGGGTTAAAGAGACTGGCTTTTGACCAAACCCCTGGCAAGGTGGAAATTGGATAAAAAACGCCGGATAAAAATAACATCGGCTGCATCACAAAAGTAGTCATGAAAGTAAGGTTTTCAAAATTCTGTGCCAAGAAGCCAAAGATTACGCCGAGCATACCAAATTCTAGACCGGTCAAAAAGAGCGCGAGTAGTAAATAAAGTGGGTGGGAGAAATAAGGCCCGGGAATAAACCAGATAGTCGCGGCCACCGCGATGCAGAGTGTCAAAATCGAGCGTGTGAGAGCGGCTAGGGCGTAGCTGATACCAATGCGCCATGGCTGAATTGGCACGAGCTGTAGGTCGATAATGTTGCCAACGTTTTTAGCGATAACCAAAGCGAAAGATGGGTTGGAAAAACTGCTGTTTACTATCATCATGGCCAGTAGTCCGGCATAAACAAAGCTAATATATGGAACCGTGCCAATACTGCGACCGGCAGCCACGACACCAAAGACGCCGAGATAAAGACCGACCGAAACGATCGGACTAAAAACAGTATCAATCCAAATTTTTTGAAAACGCTTTACTTCGCGGGCGTAGAGCGCCCACATGTGTGTAAACATAATTTATGGTTGAGTTAATTTCAAGAAGACTTGCTCGAGCGAAGCGGCCTCAGAGCGGATGCCTTTGATGTTGCCGTGATAATGTTTTGTAAGTTTGGCCATATCTTCGGTGAGATCCACAATTGGAAATTCATATTCAACACCAATTTCAGTTGTTCCAGGTAAGTGAGCAACATTGCGGTCAAATAATTCAAAGTGAATCATGTTCTTAGAAAATTCTTGTTGGATGTCTTTGAGTTTTCCGGTCTTCACTACCTGGCCGTGATTGATAAGGGTGATGGATTCGCAAAGTTGTTCTGCTTCTTCCAGATAGTGAGTGGTAAATAATATGGTAGTGCCTTCAGCGTTTAAACGTCGTACTAGTGACCAAATTTTTTGGCGCAAAGAAACATCTACGCCGGCAGTTGGTTCGTCCAAAATCAAAAATTTAGGTTTATGAAGTAAAGCTTTGGCTAACATCAAGCGACGTTTCATGCCACCGGATAAGGTGCGGGCCCGTTCGTGAATTTTATCTTCTAAATCCAAATCTTTTAGAATCGCTAAAATACGCTCTTTGCGTTCGTGGGTTGGTACGCCATACATACCACTAAAATAATATAGTACTTCTTCAACCGTAAAAGCCATTTCCACCACAATTTCTTGTGGAACAATTCCAATCATTTGTTTGGTGATTTCGGTCTCTTTGGCAACATCGTGGCCAAGCACCTCAATAGTTCCGCTGGTCGGTAAAAGTATACCACTAATCATATTGATGATGGTGGATTTACCAGCGCCGTTGGGGCCAAGGAGGCCATAAATTTTCCCTGGTTCAATCTCCAGAGAAACATTGTCTACGGCCGTAAATTCTTTACCGGACGGACTTTTAAATTTTTTGGTCACATTGGTAATTTTGAGGGAAAACATATTTTTCTTATTAAGATATTAGTATAGCATGGGTTTTTAGTATTTGCCAATGTAGCTAGATTTTTTGTTGATTAAGTGTTATTCTATCTGTAAGTCAATAAACTATTTTATAAAATTGTATGTTGAATCCGTCACAAAATAAAACACTCAGAGAATTAATTATTATTTTGCCAATCGTGGGGCTTAGTATTATCTTTTTAGTTCTTTTGGTTAAAGATGTTCAAACTGTCCATCGTACCGGAGTGTTACGAAGAAATATTAGGACGGTCACAATTTTGGATGTTGGCAATATCCAATCCTGGATGACCTTTCATTATATCAATACAATCTTTAATATTCCTGAAGTTTATTTAAAAGATTTTTATCAGATTGCTGACAGCCGTTATCCAAATCTCACTATCAAAAGATATGTGAAGGATAATAAGTTAAATGAGTTGGAAGTGTTGGCGACATTAAAACAGTCGGTTCGCGATTACCTGACAAAGAATAAGTCGAACTAGTTTTTTATGTTGCAGGCATTTCTTTCATTTTTATTACTATATAAATATTCCGCGCTTTTTTTGATTACGTTTTTTGCGTCTTTTGCTTTTCCATTGCCGTCATCGGCCGCTCTTTTGGCTGCCGGCGCGTTTGCGGCCCAGGGATACCTAGACCCTTTTTATGTTGTCTTGGTAGGTTTTATCGGTTGTATTCTTGGTGATACTGTTGGTTTTTTTGTCACCGTCAAATGGGGGACATGGTTATTTGATAGAATTGGTTTGAAAAAAGTTTTACAGTCAAAAAGATTTCAAGCTTTGGAAAGATACTTTTTGAAACATTCTTTTTCGGCGATTTTTTATAGCCGTTTTTTTATTACCAATTTGGGAGTGCCGGTGAATATCTTGGCGGGCTTATCAAAAATTTCTTATAAAAAGTTTTTATTCGTGGGTTATGTTGGTGAGCTGATATATGTGCTACTGTATGCCGGGCTGGGTTATAGCGTCGATGGTGCTTGGCAATATTTGTCTAGTATTTTGCAAAACGCCGTGGCTTTGTTGTTGTTAATCGTTTTGATTGCCTTACTGATGAAGTTCTATTTTTCCCGCAGGCGTTGATTTTGAAATTGACTTAATATATACTATGTCCATGTATAAACGCTTTATATTTCCAATCCTATCAAAGTTTGATCCGGAATCGGTACACAATTTTACCTTTTCGTTTTTAAAATTTGGTTTTAAAATTCCAGGCGTGAGATTTTTGACTCGTAGTTTTTTTGTGATAAATGATCCACGTTTGGAGACGGAAGTATTTGGATTGAAATTTAAAAGTCCGGTTGGTTTGGCAGCTGGTTTAGATAAAGGCGCGGTGCTTTTTGACGAACTGGGATCATTTGGTTTTGGTTTTATCGAGATTGGCACCGTGACTCCTAAACCTCAGCCAGGCAATGATTTACCACGTTTATTTCGTTTAAAAACGGATGAGGCTCTGATAAATCGCATGGGTTTTAATGGCGAGGGCGTAAAAGCAGTGGTGGAACGTTTGAAAAAACGTCGTGATTTTTCGGTGATGATTGGTGGTAATATTGGAAAGAATAAAGTGACCCCAAATGAAAATGCAATCGATGATTATGAAATTTGTTTTAATGAACTTTTTGATTATGTTGATTATTTTGTTATCAATGTCAGTTCACCAAATACACCTGGCTTGCGCGAATTGCAGGATAAAGAACCGTTAATGAAATTGTTAAATCATTTACAGTCCATAAATTTACAAAAAAACAAACCAAAACCAATCTTACTGAAAATTGCTCCGGATTTAACCGATGGTCAACTCGATGATATTATTTCGATTGTCAAAGAAACCAAAATTGCCGGGGTGGTGGCTACCAATACGACTATTAGTAGAAGTGGTTTAAAAACCTTAATGGGAAATGTTGAAAAAATTGGTGCGGGTGGTTTGAGTGGTAAGCCATTAACCAAGCGCAGTACTGAAGTGGTAAAATATTTATGTGAAAAATCGAACCACGCTTTTCCAGTGATTGCGGTCGGTGGTATTATGACGCCGGCGGACGCTTTAGAAAAAATCCGAGCCGGGGCAGCGCTGGTACAAATTTATACTGGGTTTATATATGAAGGTCCGGAATTGGTAAAAAAAATAAATAAGGCGATGTTTCGCTAACGTGTTAATTTTTAATAAATATTATATGGGAATTGAAAAATTTGACTCAGAAAAATGGTTTGAAAATGGCGAAAAAGAAAGTATAAAGAAAAATACGGAACAATGGTTTAATGCTGCTGATGCGCAACAAGAAGGTGATGTTGCTGATACTTTTTCTTATACTAAAACCGCCGGTGAGTTACATGCTCAAGCAGGAGATTTGCCTGAAGCAGATGAGAACAGCGTTGTGCGTATTCATCCAGAATATAAACCGGAAGTAACATTGGTTCCAGAGGTTTTAAAAACACCGGAAATTGAGAGTGAATTAGAGATGGAAATGGCCTCTTTAAAATCTCAAATGGCTGCCGCCCAGGAAAATTTGGACAGAATGAAGGCGCAGATGGCTCAATTGGAAGCTCGGTTGAAGGTTGAAAAAGCCGCATAAAATATCTAAACAACCGTGCCATTGCCGCGGTTGTTTTTTTA
>CAIOJG010000026.1 GCA_903858555.1 Candidatus Magasanikiibacteriota bacterium | reverse complement strand
TTTGAAGTAAATTAATAAATTTTGTAGAAAAATGTCATGTTTGAGCGAAGCGAGTTTGACATTTTTAGTAAGCAAAATTTGTTAATTTACCAAAAGCGAAGCACAGCTGAAAAAAGTAAATATACGGCACTTTTTATTTTTTGATTTTTTGTGGTATAATTAGGTTATAAATATAACTTTTAAAATATGTCTGGACACGGTGGACACGGACATGGCGAACCTGGGGTGCGTCATCTCATCGCGAGTCTTGCTACCATAGTTGCCATCTTTTGTTATGTTGGCGGCTATCTTTCCGGTACTCACGGTTGGTGGTGGACCGCTTTTTCTTTGTTGATTGTTTACGGTGGTATCTATAAAATCATCGATGCCTAAATATGGATTTTTTTACGCTTTCATCGACCTTTGGCCTGACCATAAATATGGATTTCTGGTATTGGTTGATGGCTCAACCACCGGCTGATATTGTTTTATATATTTTTACCATTGTTGGTTGGGCGCTTTTGGCGTTGGTCTTTTTTTACATGGGCGCGCATTTTTGGGCCAAGTATCGTGGTAGTCTGATGGAATCTACTTGGGAATGGATTGTATTGGCTGTCGATGTGCCGCCTTTATATATCCAGACACCAAAAGCGGTGGAGCAAATTTTTGCGCATTTGAGCGGTGCCCAAGTGAGCATTCATGTGATGGATAAATATTGGACCGGCAAAAGACAAAAAAGTTTTAGTTTTGAAATTATTTCTATTGAAGGTTATATTCAGTTTTTAATTCGTACTGAAGCGGGGTTACGTGATTTGGTAGAGGCGGCAATTTATGCGCAGTATCCGGAAGCCGAAATTACCGAGGTGGAAGACTATGTCAGTATGGCACCGGATAAATATCCAAGTGATACTCATCATATGTTTGGGGTCGAGTTTCAATTGCAGGATGCGGATGCCTATCCAATTCGTACCTATACAAATTTTGAATATAAAATTAGTAAGGATGAAGTTTTTAGTGATCCGATGGCCGCTATTTTGGAAAACTTTTCTCGTATTGGTCATGGCGAACATTTTTGGTTGCAGATTATTTTAGAACCTACCGGTAGCGGCTGGAAAGAAAAGGGGATTGAACTGATAAAATCTTTGATTGCTGGTGACGCCCATGGCCATGGTGGTGGGGTTCATCCGTTTTTGCATTTTTTGGGAGATATACCTTTGTCAATTTTGAAGAATATATTTACAAATATTAATGGCACGGAATTTGAACCGGTCGAAGCGCATGAAGAAGAACATGCCGGGAAAATTAGTGATATGACTCCGGGTGAAAAAAGTACCATTGAAGCTATGGAAGAAAAAATTGCGAAGATTGGTTTTAAAACAAAAATGCGTGCTTTGTATGTGGCAAGAAATGAAGTGTTTGATCCTGGTCGTTGCGTCGATGGTTTTATCGGTGCGTTAAATCAGTTTCATATTCAGAGTCGCAACGCGATTGTTCCGCGCATGCTTACCCATACTCACTTTTTGTTTTTTAATCATTCTCGTGAAATTGTGATTCAGAATAAATTTTTTAAAGCTTTTGCCAAACGAAAGCTGAAGACCGGCGGTAATCCGTATATTTTAAATATCGAAGAATTGGCGACGGTTTGGCATTTCCCATTACCATTTGTAAAGACTCCTTTGATCCAGAAAGCTGGAGCAAAGCGTGGCGAACCACCTATAAATTTACCAATCGAGGCCGATGCTGGGCCACTGCGCGCCAAGGTAAAAAATGTGGAACCGCCACCAGAAGCGGAAGCGCCAAAAGACGACGAGCCGGACGAACTCATGTATGGCTAAATATAAACCCACCTACCAAGGTGGGTTTTAGTTTGACAGCCTGTTGGCTTTGTAATATACTCCATCACTAGTTACCTAGGAGCGTGGCATTTCGCCACTGGAGGTCTCCATGCAGCTGTTGATTGCGTTTCTGGCGTCTTTGTTCTTGGCCCAACCTGTTTGTCAAAGCCCGGCGGACAGCAAGTTTTACCCTGCGTCTTTTGACGAGGAGGAGTTCATCGCTACGATTCCGGATCTTCGGACAATGGCGCGTGCTGAAAATGAGCGGGCTGCTCGGCGAGCGTATGCCGACTGCGCGAAGGCTGTGCAGGCTGACCCTGTCTACGAGACTGAGAAGGATCGTCAGGCAGCTCTTGCTTACTGCCCCGTGCTTCCTCGCACCGGAAAGCAGTACTTTCGGGAAGACATCTCGTGCGAAATCGGCGAGTACTGCGGTCCGAATTTCCCGTTGTCCAAGAAAGACCAGCGTCTCATCAAAGCGTACTTCTATCGCAAGGTCGCGGCAGTGAAGAAGGCGCAGGAGCTTCGGATGCACGTGGATGCGGTGGAAGCCTACGCAACCAATCAGGCCAAACCGCCAGAGCTGCTCCAAAAGTTCTGGGGATCCCGCAGTAAAGGGGCAGTTGACACGGAGGTGAACAACTGAGATCTATTTTTGTCCCACTCGCTAAAAGCGAGCGGTGGGACGCAGGTGATAAAATACATCACTCACTGCGCAATTTGAAAATAAAATTTGTTTTTAGATTGTGTGAGTGATGTAACAATTTTTAAAATAAAAATACCCGAATTAATTCGGGTATTTTTTTGATTTTTTATTTTGTTACTTGAGCAGTAGTTTGTGGTACTAAATTTTTAATCATTTCAAATCCGCCAACTAGTACCGTCACATAAAACGCGTCTCCTAAAATTTCATTGCGCCAGAAGGGCAGAGCCATATAATAACTTTGTAGTAATCCTGATAAATCGTGGGCGTACATAGTGCCAAACAACCAGACGGCCGTATTGGTAAGTAAGAAAAATATTAGACTGCCGACAAAAGTTCCGGTAGCGATATTTTTTACATTAATTTTATTTTTTAAATATCGTCCAATCATTACCATCAAAACAAAACCAATATATACCGAAGTCATGATAGATAAATTGTAAAAACCAATGAAGATGTCGCTAATAAACATTGCGGCCATTGGTAAAAAAATGGCTTCTTTTTTGTTTAAATACAATCCGCTAAATAGAGCGACGGCGCCGACCGCAGTAAAATTACCTGGATGCGGCAAAAAGCGGGTGGCAACAGCGAGAATTATAAGCAGATAAGTGAGGGTTTTTTGGTTCATACTTTTTGTCATTTTATGGTCGTTAAAGTTTATCTATTATAGCACATTCTTTAGTAATCTCAAGCCTAAATAAGCACCAACAACTACAGCACCGCCACCAGACACTTCTAGGAGTTTTTTGACGGCGCGTTTGGTTGGAGTATCGAGTGGGAGATTGTCGACGGTTAGATCTTTGGTAGTTGCGGGCGGTGCAGCGGATAGAGAACTTTCTTCAGTCTTGGTTGTTACGGTGTTTATGGTTGGTTGTGAGAAAGTTTTTATTTTGATAATTTTTGGAGTTTGGTTTTCTGTTTTTTGTAGAGTCAAAGAGATGATTGGTGTGCTGGTGGTAGTTTCAATAGTGGTCGTCGGAGTAGTGGTGGCTGCTACGATAGTTGTGATAGCCACCATTGGGGTAGAGGTGGTGATTGTGCTGGCAGTAGATGTTGTTGAGGTAGTTTCAATAAATGACGACCCACCGCCACCACCAATAGTTGTGGTTTTTGGACTCAAAATTATTGGCCAAGATTTTCCAAGTAACGCTGGTACGGCGTGCTTGGTGCCAAACCAGTCTGTTTTTCCATCCCAAGATTGAGTAAAGTGGTCGTTGCTTAAAGAGGTCAAAATATTCCATGGATTTTTTCCTGCTGAGTTGAACCAATCATTTTGATTTTGTCCCAAAGCATTTATCCCCATCATGGCCCAGCCGGTTGTGAGCGCGTCGGAACTTCCGTAACCCCAGCCGCCGTCTGCAAGTTGTTGAGCTTTTAAATATTGTTTAGCTTTAGTAAAAATATTTTCATCAACACTCGCGCCTTTGCCTTGTGCGTATTTTAAGGCGTTGATTGAAGCGCCGGTAATATCTGCGCCAGAGTAGCCCGACCAAGTAAATGATCCATCGATTTGTTGGTCATTTTTAATACCGTTTAGAGCAGCTTGCACGGAAGCAGAAGATGGATTTTCGCCGACCGCCAATAAAGCCACTAGACCAAAAACATCGTCATTAGTACCGGTTTGTCCAAATTGACTGCCGTTGACACATTGAGCATTAATTTTATTTTTTAGGTCAACGATTTTTGTGTCGGAAACGCCAACACCAGAAGCGAGCAAAGCCAAGATGTGGCGCGGATATCCGGCACACACATTGTCTTCAGTCGCGTTGGTTGGAGTGTAGTTGTAAATAAAATCGTAAAGTGATTTGTCTCCTGATTTTACGTCGTTGGCATAGATACCGTCGGCCCCAAAACTCATCGCAGCCCAATCGGAAGTACCACCATCTATTATTTTTCCATCGGAACTCTGGTTGGATTTCAAGAAATTTATCAATTTATCTACACTGTCGTTTATTTGATCTTGAGAAATTGTAATATTTTGAACGGTGGTAGTATTTGAACTTCCGCCGCCGTTATTGTTTGTAGTAGTGGTAGTATCGGTAGTGCTAGTAGTTGCGGTGGAAATATCTGTAGATGTAGCGTTATCTAAAACCGTAATACTTATTGGCGAACTATATTTTGAATAATCAGTCGCGGAAATCTGCACTCCATATGTACCGGTAGCGCTAAAATTATAGTTGGCGACACCATTACTGTCGCTTTGAGTAGTGGACACAGTTGTGTTGACA
>CAIOJG010000025.1 GCA_903858555.1 Candidatus Magasanikiibacteriota bacterium | reverse complement strand
TTGGCAATATCAACTGCCTCGTTTCCTTTATTCCACACTTCTATCCACTCGTGCGTACTGGTCGGAAAAGCCCCAATTTCATTAATAATAATATCCGAATTGGCCGCTAAAATATTTTGACCAACAAAAAAACTGCCAAACAAAAAGACAGTTACAAAAATAATAAATTTCATACCCCCGTTTGAAATTAGTAAATTATGAAATATATTCTAACAAATATTTGACTTTAGGTCAAAATATCGGTAGTATTCTATTGCTATGTTTACGGGAATTATTACAAATTTAGGAAAGGTAAAACAGATGGAAAAAGGCCGCCTGACTTTTGGCGCGGATAAAAAATTTGTATCCAAATTAAAGCACGGCGATAGCTTGGCAGTAAATGGAACATGTTTGACAATTGAAGATAAAAATAATCCAACGACTTTTACTGTCTCCGTCATGCCGGAAACTTTAAAGAAAACGAACCTGGGCAATTTACAACCAAATGATTCGGTAAATTTTGAACTGCCGGCTACCATGAAGACCTACCTGTCCGGTCACATTGTACAAGGACACGTGGATACCACCGGCCAAGTAACCAATATTACTAAAGATGGCAATAGTCAGATTATAACAATTAAAATCCCAACCGATACAACTCGATATATCGTAAATAAAGGTTCAATCACTATCAACGGCGTTTCTCTAACTGTGGTGAACGTACAAAAAAATTTATTTACTGTTGCCATCATTCCATATACTCAGACTCACACTATGCTAGGTAATTTAAAAGTAAAAGATCGCGTCAATATTGAAACGGATATTTTAGCCAAACATTTAGAAAAATTATTAAAAAAATAAAATATGAAATATTCCAGTGAAAATAGAATCGCGATTGTTAGCAGTGACTTCTGGCCGGATATCGTCAGCAACTTGGAAAGTAGTTGTTTAGAAACTTTGGAAAGCCAAGGCTTTAGCAAAGACCAGGTAGATATTTTTCGCGTACCTGGTTCAATGGAAATTCCTTTGGCCGCCAAACGATTGGCTAAAAAAGATATTTATGATGCCATCATTGTTTTTGGTGCAATTCACAAAGGCCAGACTTACCACTTTGAAGTCATTGCCAATGAATCCGCTCGCGCTTGTATGGACATCTCTCTACAGTTTGAGGTACCCGTGATTTATTTGGTATTGGCAGTGTACGATATCAAAGATGCAGTTGAGCGCTCTACCAAAGGCTCACCTCTAAACCGTGGCGTGGAAGCTGCTAATACAGCGCTCAAGATGATTGAGGTAATGAAAAAAATATAATTATGCCAAAAAAAAATTATTGTAGAAATGATGGCCAAAGCCAAATTGCCAACCGAAGAATATGGTTTATTTGATTTCTTAGTTTTTAAATCCAACATGGACAACAAAACTCAAGTAGTTTTGCAGTCTAAAAAAGTTAACAAAAATGCTCCACTGGTCCGCCTTCATTCCCGTTGTCTCACAGGTGACACTTTCAGATCTTTGCGTTGTGATTGCGGCAATCAATTGGACAAGAGTTTAAAAATGATTGCCAAACAAGGCGGCACGCTTATTTATCTCGATCAAGAAGGACGCGATATTGGTTTGATAAATAAAATCAAAGCTTACCATTTACAGGATGGAAAAATGGACACGGTGGAGGCCAATGTTGCTTTGGGTCTGCCAGTAGATGCGCGTGATTATGGTATCGCGGCAGCGATTTTGAAAAAAATGAAAATTACTAAAATCCAACTTCTGACTAATAACCCGGAAAAAGTTTCTCAACTTATCAATGATGGTATTCAAGTAGTAAAAACCATTCCGCTAGAAATTAAACCAAACAAATATAATCGCAATTACCTCAAAACCAAAAAAATCAAAATGGGACATATTTTAAAATTGGTTTAATTATGTCAACTGATAAATTTTCTTCCGAAGATATAAAATTTTTAAAACTCACTCTCAAGTTAGCTAAAAAAGGTACTGGTTTTACTGCTCCCAATCCAATGGTTGGAGCCGTAATTGTAAAAAATGGAAAAATCATCGGCCAAGGATACCATAAAAAATATGGCGGTCCACACGCGGAAATTGAAGCTTTAAACTCAACTAAAAAATCGGTGGTTGGCGCCACGATGTATGTCAATCTTGAGCCTCACGGTTTCCAAGGAGTAAACACACCACCCTGCACAGAAGCCATTATTAAAGCTGGAATTAAAAAAGTGGTCTGTTGCACACTCGACCCTAATCACAAAGTGGCTGGCAACGGCATCAAACAATTAATTGCCGCCGGTATAAAAACAGAGTTTGGCGCGCTAACAAAAGAAGCCGAAGAACTAAACTCCGCTTTTTTTACCTTTCACCAAAAACAAAGACCATTAGTGGCTATAAAATTTGCTTGCAGTCTAGATGGAAAAATCGCTACCAAAATTCATGAATCAAAATGGATTACCAATGAAGCCGCTCGCCAATATGCGCGCATACTACGCGGCGAATATCAATCTATCTTGGTCGGTATCAATACTGTCTTGGCCGACGACCCACACCTTGGTGCCAGAAATAAAAATCAAAAAGATCCAATTCGTGTTATCATTGATCCAAATTTAAAAATTCCACTACAAAGCCAAGTCCTACGCGATAACAATGTATTAATTTTGACTTCGACTCTATCCAATAAAAATAAAAAGAAGCAACTGCAAAAATCCGGTTTTAAGATAGTAGAATTTAAAAATAAATTTATTAGCGTCAAACAAATCTTAACAGCACTGCACGCTCAAAGAATTATTAGTGTATTCATCGAGGGCGGTAGCCAAACTTTAGGAAATTTTGTGGACTCAAAATTGGTAGATAAAGTCTACACCTTCCACGCTCCCATCATAATCGGCGGCACAGAATCTCTGTCGGCTATCGGTGGCCAAGGAATAACCAAATTAAAAGAGGCTCTTCATATCAAAGAACCTCAACTTAAAAAATTCGGAGACAACTTTTTAATCTTTGGAAATGTGGAATGATTCTTCTTGGCTGACCCATTGCGCCAATTGATGAGGGCACAAAAATCTGTGGCTGTAATCTTTATCCCCAGAGTAATAATTACATACTTCTTATCATCCATTTGACTTTGAACCAACAAAGCCATGGTGGTCAATTTCCCGGTAAATCCAGTCTTGGAAGCCAACACATCATAGCTTCTGTCTTGATATAACTTCGGGATCAAATCACTATTATGAATGGTGTGTTCCACTGTTTTTTTACCTAATTGGGACTCAAAAGTATAGATCGGCTGGCCCAAAGCGTCTGAAATTGTCGGATCTTTCAAGTCGGTCATAAAAATTTTTAACATATCTTCTGCTGTAGAAACATTTTTATCGTTCAAGCCAGAAGTGTCATGCAGAGAAGTATTTTTAAGACCAAGCGCTGCCGCATTTTTATTCATTTTCTCTACAAAGTTTTTTTCCTTTTCACCGGTAGCATAAGCCAACATCCGCGAAGCGCTGTTGTTGGATATTACTAACATTAAATTTAAAACATCTTCATTTTTCACTTGTTCTCCCGGAGAAAACTTGAAAGCTGTCCGTGGCACCCGACCGGTAGTGAATTTTTTCTTTTGATAAGTTGTGGTGGCATTAAAATCTATATTTTCAGTTACAGCCGTATAGGCAGTAAACAACTTGGTCAAAGAAGCAATTTGATTCGGCTTATTAATATTTTTTCCGGAAATTATTTTGCCACTAGGATATTCCGCTATCAGATAGGCCGGGACAGTGGCTTTGTCATATAAATCCGATACCGCTCTGGCTCTAGTGGGAATAAACTGGATAAAAAATAAGGCCACTAAGAAAACTATGGTTGTTTTTTTCATATTAATACTCATCTCTACGTTTTAAAAACCAAATAATAGTATACACCAAAATCAAACTTCCTAAAAATATTCCAAACACAATCGCGCTACGCTTTGGCTCATAGTGATTGGTTACTTTATCCATAAAATTAGCAAGCGCATCTTTTGCTAAACCAAGATAAAATAAAAAATTATTTCCGGTGAAGAAATCTTTAGACTGAGACAATATAGATTTGGCCTTACTAGGCAAATCTGAAATATTAGAAGCAGTACTACTAATCATATTTACAGTGTTGCCAATTTTATTTTTTATATCTTCTTGTTGCTGTGAAGCGGCTTCTATCCGACTTTCAAAATCTTTTATCGGGTTAGGCGCTTTAGAAATTGTTAAGGCGTCACCATTTTTTTCCACGTTTAAATCTACTGCCGGAGCCAAACCACTATCCGAGGTCTGAATATTGGTAGAAGTAGTAATATTGTTCAACGCGCCAAGATCCAACTTTAATTGTTGTCCGTTTTGATCGGCGGCTTGGGCTTTTATAAACTGAACTGAAACTTTATAGTTTCCTTCGGTTGGATGCCAAACCCCAAATACTTGTACAACTTGATCTTTTGGTAATTGATTGACATTGGCCGTATCTACCAATTGATCATTAACATAGAAACCTATTGTCGCATCCAAAAAATTATAATCACTATTTATAACCACGGTATAAATTTTTTTGCCATCCGCTGGATTTGATGATACATCAGAAAACCACAGACGATCATTGGGTACAAAGCCAACACCGGCGGCTTTGGCCACCGGTGCAAACATCAGAATTCCCAATAAAAATAAAGCTAAAAAACGTAATCTCATTTTACAGAAGGTTGGGGTTTATATAGTTGTGGATCGATAGTACGACTAAAGCAAGTTCGTTCGCCTTTATGTTCCCAACTCTGAGAATAAGGATCATTTGATGCATACATCATAGGACGTGCAACATTACCCGTAATTGGACCAACAGTTTTAAAAGTAGCACAGAGTTCAAAGCTGGTGGTAGCTATTACATGATATTCATAAGCAGCCTTTGTTTCTGGGTCAAGCGGAGAAATAAAACCAGAAATGTTATCGTTTAACTTACTAAGATTTTCTGGCAATACTGCTTTTTGTGTCCAATAATTGGTAATTTGGCCTTGTAAATTTTGCAGATCACCCACTCTTTGTTCATCAAAGCGACGATTACGCTGTGTGGCTGGAGTGCCAATCAAAAAAACACTCATAACAATACTCAACAAAGTTATCGACCCTAAAGTTATCGCCAATTTTTTTGGTGTAGTTGAATTAAAATCCACTCTTTTTAAATCCCAAATATAATAACCAAAAACTGCGGCAGCGATAAGTAACACTACCAATATTTTAAGAAAAAATTGAACTGTCAATTCGCCACTCAAAAAATTGTAAATAAAAGTAATCAAATCAATAACAATCGTAATGGCCGAAACAAAAAGCGTAAAATACAACAACCATTTACGCAATTTTAATTCTCGTTTCTCAGGCATCACTTTTAAATCTTTTGCCAAAAGCCAAGCGCTCAAAAGATATGCCGGAACAGAAATAAACAATATAGAAGAGGCTACCCGTACTGCATCAGCAATACCGTAAAAATAATAATTCAAAGCATCTGGAAAAGCGGCATTTACGTATTGAATATAAAGAGTAATAAAACCAATAACACTGAGATAAAAAGTGACTATGTTAAACAGATGTAAAAATACGTCTTTAGGCGTACTTTTTATTGTCAGAGTCGCTTCCATATTTTTATATTAAAAAAATAAATTTATTTTATTCCCACCAACTT
>CAIOJG010000024.1 GCA_903858555.1 Candidatus Magasanikiibacteriota bacterium | reverse complement strand
ATATTTTTTTGATAGACAAATTTAGGTAAACTAGTTATAATAATCTCAATTATAACTAATATTAAAATGTCCCAATACGACGAACAAAATCCAGAAATAGCTCAAGAAGCCGTAGCTTTTGATATTGGTCAAAGGATATTTGAATTAATTAGACAAAATCCAAATGATAGTTTAAAAACTATCGCTGAGATTTTAGGTGCCACCAAGTATCTTTCTGTAATTGATGTTGGTAACGGAAAGGCACCGGTATTGCATTTTGATGTTAGGTCTTTTGTTGGTGAATTAAAATCCACTAAAAAATTACAAACTTTAGTCATGCCTTCTGCGATTGGTATTACCAATGAAACTTTTCTACCTCCTGATGCAGGTGAAATTAAAACAGGTGGCGGTACTGGCATAGAACAAAAAGATGTTATTCCGAGAACGAGATATTTAATTGAAGTTTTGAGTGAACTGGATTTGGCTTATAAAGTTTACAATGGCGTAAACCAGCCAAACATGATGAGAAAATTAAGTTATCAAGCTTTTGTTATTCCGGATATTAAAAAATTAGTTTTAGTAAATAATGAAGAAGGTAACGCCACTTTCATTATTCACGATGCTGAGGAAGAGGTTTGGCGACATTTTGTTAGTAAAACAAAAGATGAATTAAAATCTTTAGATCAAGGAAAAGTCACAGTGGTATTTTTTAACAAATCACCGGAAGAATGGAAACAGGAAATGACTTTGTTATTGATGTTTGGTGTGCCACAAAAAACAGGAGATAATTTGGAATTGGAGTCAGACGAAGCGGACGTTGGTTTACCAGTTGAACCAGAAAGCATTCCAGATCTAGATACAAAGGATGGTCAGCCAGAAAAAAAGAAAAAGGAATATAAAAAAAGGACAATCGAGTCGGCTGTGCTTGAGTTGGAAGAAGCATTCGTGAAATGGCAAGGGGAGCCTAAAGACACTAGAGGCGACTTTTGTATTTATTGGTTAATTAAAAATGATTATTTGGGGTTGGATTTATGGTGTCGAAAGAAAGATGCACAAGGCAATTTAAAGCATGTTAGCATGCCTGATTTAGTACAAAAAAGTTCAAATGATGAACTTAAAAATAGTTTCACAAGGAGAGAAAAACATACTGAAGCAGAAATTCAGACTGAATTGGAAAATGCGTTCAAAAAATGGCAAGGTCAACCAACAGAAGAAAGAGGGAAATTTAGCATTCAGTGGCTAAAAGATAACGATTATAGTTGGTTATATGATTGGACACAAGGTAACATAGATATAGCTGTAATGGTTGCAAAAAGTAAAAATGCAGAAATGATTTCTAATTTTGAAAGGCAAGTTGCGTCAGAAGATTATACTGAAATTTCTGCATTAAGTAAGTTAGAAGAAGTTTTTGAAAAATGGTTGGCTTTACCAGAAAATGATAGAGGTTATTTTAATACCAATTGGCTTTCTCAAGATCATGAAGATTTGGTCTCCTGGTCTCTTAGAAAGAATTCAAAAGGTCAAAAAATGCATTTATCAATAGAAGATTTAGTTGCTAAAAGCACCGATGATCAAATGAAGAAGGCTTTTACAAAATTAGAACGCTCTGAAGTTTTTACTGAAGAATCGGCTCTTTTGATATTAGAACAGGGTTTTAATGATTGGTTATTAGAGCCAGAAAATAATAGGCCATTGTTTAATCCTGCCTGGTTTAGAAATAATAAAAATAAGATATATCAAGCATTAAATAATTGGTGCAAAAGAAAGAAAAAAATAGGAGAACTTCACATCTCTATGGAAGATTTAGTGACCAAGAGTGATAATGATAATCTCAAAAAAAGTTTTACAAAACAAGAGTCTGTTCACGGCCGAACTGAGGAAACAGCACTTATTGAGCTTGAAGAAGCGTTTGCAAAATGGCAGGAATTGCCTAGGGAAGGAAGGCCAAAATTTAATCAACACTGGTTGGAACAAAAGAAAAATGGATTTAATGGTTTGGTAAAATGGTGTAAAAATAAAGATGTGAATGGTAATTTAGTAAATGTGTCTTTAGAGCACCTCGTAAATAACAGTGAAAATCAAAATATAAAAATACATTTTGTTAAACAAGGAATTGAGTATGGCAGAACTGTAGAATCTGTTTTAATTGAGCTAGAAGAAGGATTTAATATTTGGCAAAATCAATCAGTAGAAAAAAGAGGAGACTTTACGGCAAATTGGCTGAGATTTAATGGTTATGGAAAGTTGTATGATTGGTGCAGGACTAAAAAGAAAGATGGTAGTTTGATTAATATATCTATAAATGATTTGGTATCTAGGAGTACTAATAATATGATGAAAGTTCATTATAAAAAACAAGAAAAAAATTAATTTGACAAAAATAAACTTTTTTAGTAAACTAACCACAGTTCTTTAAACAATTTTTTTATCCAGAAGAGACGAGGGAATTGGCCCGTTGACTCTCTACCAACCTGACTTTTGTTAAGGTGGTAATTCCAACCCATGATGGGGAAGATGTGTCTTTGTTTATTGACAGAGAAATTTTAGGCTTCTTATCCGTGTGGGTAGGAAGTTTTTTGTTTTTTGCTTGGAGGGTGTGATGCGAATTTCCAGTTTGTTTGGGCAGAGCCCGGTGTTTTCGCTTGAAGTTTGTCCGCCAAAAAATGAAGCAGAGCAAGCGCGTCTGTGGGAGACGCTGGGTAGTTTGGAAAGTTGCAATCCAGGTTTTGTGTCGGTGACTTATGGGGCGGGTGGCTCCACTCGTAGTCAGACTATTGTGACCGCCAGCGAGATCAAACGCACATTTGGTCTTGAGCCGCTGGTGCACTTGGCGTGCATTGGTCATACGATGGCGGAGGTGCGTGAATTGCTGAATGGAATTCAGGCTGCCGGTCTGGAAAACATTTTGTGTTTGCGTGGCGATCGTCCACACGAGCACAGCGCACTCGAGACTTGTGAGTTTTCGTTTGCCAGCGATTTGGTGCGGCTGGTGCGCGGCGGTTCATGGCCGGTGGATGTGGGTGGAGCGTGCTATCCCGAGTGTCATTCGGAAAGCATCGGTGTGGACACGGATCTTCGTCATCTGAAACTCAAAGTGGAGGCGGGAGTGGATTTTCTCATCACCCAACTTTTCTTTGACAATCGGCATTACTTTGATCTGGTTCGGCGGGCGCGGGCGGTTGGTATTTTGGTGCCGATTGTCCCTGGGATTTTGCCTGTCACCCATGTTACTACCGCGGAACGCTTCATCTCGTTTTGTGGTGTGAGTGCGCCGCCTGAATTCATGGCAACGCTCGCGCGGCATCGTCATGAACCGGAAGCCGTGTTTGAGATTGGTGTGAAACATGCCGTTGAACAGTGCCAAGGTTTGCTCGAAGCTGGCGCTCCCGGTATCCATTTCTTTACGCTTAATCGCGCTCGTGCGACTAAAGCCATCTTGGAGGTGATAAAAAAATAATTTGGCCAAAAGCCAACGAGGAGGGAATAGGTCAGACACTTGGACCGCCCGCAATCGTTTAAGTTCAAAAATATTTTTTGGATTTAAACGACGGGCGGTTTTTTGTTTGTTTATATTTTTTTGTATTTGCCTGTTCTTCCTAAAATTGGTATAGTTTATTTGCAAAATTTATGCCTACCCTCACCAAAAATTACACCCGCGACTCCCTCATGATCATTCAAGATCTGTGGTTCTTGGCGCACAATAAAGCCGTTCGAGAGTTTTTAGGAAAGGATGAGATTTTTGGATTTGACCACATCGACGACGGTGTATCTGAAGTTTGGGAAAATGAAGAATTATTGAAAAAATTAAAAAATGAATTAGCTAAAAAATCACACAGTCAAAAAAATAAATTTTTGGAAATTTTAAATTCCGCCAAAAAACAAATTGAAGAATTTGAAAAGTTATGGCAAAAAGATTTTTTTGAAAATAAAGATGAGTTGATTGAGTATATAGATCAACTGGAGAGCGCGATGTATGCCAATCTGATTTATTCGTATCTGTGTGAATGGCCTGGTACGGAAACAGAGGTGGCGGATTTGAGTAAAAAATTACGTGGAGCCGACCATTTGTTTGCTTATAGCGATCGTTTGATTAGGGCAACTCTATATAAACTATATCCGCAGTTTGAGAAAAATTCTTATTCGATTTTGGTAGCTGAAATAAAAAACGACCGATTGCCGACGCTTGAGGAATTAAAAAAACGTTACGTTTCATTTTTTAATATTTCAAACGGGAAAAATTTATTAGGGGACTGGACTGATTTTAAAAATAATTTCCCAAATTTTATTTTAGCGGAAAGCAGTTTGGTAACAAGTCAAAATTTGAAAGGCACGGTAGCCAATCCCGGACACGCGCACGGTAGAGTGAAGGTGGTACGAA
This sequence comes from Candidatus Magasanikiibacteriota bacterium, assembly GCA_903858555.1. Lineage (GTDB taxonomy): Bacteria > Patescibacteriota > Patescibacteriia > Magasanikbacterales > GWA2-37-8 > CAIOJG01. Next base: position 3,446 of record CAIOJG010000024.1, on the reverse strand, counting down.
AAAACGACGAAATAAATAAAGTAGAAAAAGGCGACATAATTGTTTCGGCCATGACCACTCCGGCGATGATGGTGGGTATTCATAAAGCCGCCGCGATTGTTACCGACGAAGGTGGAATTTTGTGTCATGCTGCCGTGATTTCGCGCGAGCTAGGCATCCCTTGCGTCATTGGCACAAAATACGCGACTAAAATTTTTAAAGATGGAGATTTGGTGGAGGTTGATGCAGAATATGGTATAATTAGCCGAATGGTTTTATGACAATATTTTTTTATGTTATTTAGAAAATTTTCTTTAATCGGTAGTGTGGGTTTTTTAGTAGTGGGTGGAATGTTTTTTGGATCTAAGACTTTTGCCGCCAATTTGTCGATGACAAATTCACCAGTTTTAAGACATCATTATGTAGAAGGTGAAGTTTTGGTGAAATATAAAGACGCACAAGCAGTCAAAACTTTGGCTTTAAATAAAAATTTTTCCATTAAAAGACAAAATAAGAAACATAATTTAGCTTTGCTAAAAAGTAAAACTTTTGATACGGAAGTGCTAATCAATAATTTTAAAAACGATCCAAGTGTGGAATACGCGCAACCAAATTATCAATACGAACCGACCGATATCGCGACCGACGATACTTATCGCGCGTCACTTTGGGGCTTAGATAATACCGGTCAAACCGTAAATGGTGTTACCGGCACTATCAATGCGGATATTAGCGCGCCGGAAGCTTGGGCGATAGATGAAGGAACAAATTCTACGACGATTGTGGCGGTGATTGATACTGGTGTGGCTTATAATCATCCGGATCTAGCTGATAGTATGTGGGATGGCACCGACTGTAAAGACGAAAATGGCAATCCACTGGGTGGTTGTCAGCATGGTTACGATTATGAAGATGGCGATAAAATTCCTTTGCCAACTAATAGTACCCATGGCACGCATGTAGCCGGTACGATTGCGGCCGTAAAAAATAATGGCATCGGAATAATTGGTGTCGCACCACACGCGAAAATTATGGCTTTGAAATCCGATTTGACCACGGCCAATATTATTATTTTGGCGATAGATTTTGCTAAACAAAATGGCGCGAAAGTAATTAATGCGAGTTGGGGTGGTCCATCTAATGATGTAGCTCTAAAGGACGCGATTGATTCTTTTCCGGGTTTATTTGTAGTGGCGGCCGGAAACCAAGGTACTAATAATGATTTGTTACATTTATATCCTTGTGATTACACCTCTTCCAATATTATTTGTGTCGCAGCTACTGATCAAAATGACGCATTGGCTTATTTTTCAGATTTTAGTACCACTTCGGTAGATGTTGGGGCGCCGGGCGTAAATATTTTGAGCTCGGTAGATAATAATGATAATTTTTATTCTGAAAATTTTGAAGGCGTGACTGTGTCGGCACTACCAGCTGGTTGGACGTCTACCGGTACAATGAATTATTGGGGTACAAAAAATGTTGGTTCCAGTTTTGGAAAAGTTTTGATTGGCGATGTTAGTACCACTTATCATGCCAATGCCAGTTCTAGTGCAATTTCTCCAACTATCGATATGTCTACTTCTACCGGTGCCACCATAGATTTTTGGGCAAGTTGTGATACTCAATATATTACCGATGGCTGGGCTGATTATATGAATTTAAATTTTAGTAGTGATGGTACAAATTTTACCGAGTTTGATCGTTGGGATGAAGCGCAGTTGGACACAAATAATGGTGAGTTTCCGCTCAGCTCGGTCGGCAGTGCCACTTATCATTTTCAGGCCGAACAAATTCCGGCACAATATCTGACTAGCACCTTCAAATTAAGTTTTGGTTGGGTGAGCGATGGTACGGATAATTCTCACGCCGGTTGTTGGGTGGATGATGTGGTGATTACCAGTTATAGCGACGGTGGTGATCAAAAATATGATTATTTTGATGGCACCTCCATGGCGACGCCTCATGTAGTAGGGTTGTCTGCTCTGCTTTGGGGTTATCGTCCAGACTTATCGGTCGCTCAAATAAAAAATACTATTTTGACAACCGGAGATTCGATTTCTGCCTTGGCTTCCACAACCGTTTCCGGTAAAAGAATAAACGCCTTTTCAGCTATGCAATTTGTGACACCGCCGACGGCCGTCACATCAACTCCAACTAACGGAGCTGCTTCGACAGCTTTAAATGTAGTGCCGATAATTACTTTTTCTCATAGTTTAAATACCTCTACTCTATCTAACGGAATTGAATTGAGAAATTATATTACGGATGCAAAAATTACCAGCACGGTGGCGGCCGTAAATAGCACCACTGCCAGTATTACGCCATCCGCAAATTTGTCGCCAAGTACCAGTTATTATCTTTTTGTAAGTTCCAGTATTCAAGATTCCAATGGTAATAATTTATCTCTGCCTTGGACGGACAAGACAGCGCATTTTTTCACGACTGTGCCAGACACCAGTTCGCCGGTGATAACCTTAAATGGTTCTAGTACAGTTTATGTAGAATTTGGAACTAATTATTCCGAACTCGGTGCCACTGCTCTGGACGTGGAAGATGGCAGCGTGTCGGTTGCGGTCACCGGTACTGTCAGGACTAGTACGCTTGGCACTTATGCGATTATTTATTCTGCTACGGATTCTGCTTTAAATACCGCTACTACTTCACGCAGTGTGATCGTGCGTGATACTGCGCCGCCAGTAATTACGTTAAATGGTTCGAGAACGGTCAGCCTAAATACCGGCAATAATTATTCCGAACTCGGTGCCACCGCGACTGACGCTGTCGATGGTTCAGTGCATGTGACTACTACCGGGTCGGTAAATACTAATATTGTCGGTACATATACGGTTACCTATACAGCTACAGATTTATCTTCAAATTCTACCTCTACTAGTCGCACAATTACTGTGACAGCGCCGGTTGTTTCTAGCGGTGGTGGAGGTGGGGGCGGCGGAGGTGGAGCACCAATAGTGATTGCGCCAGTAGTAATGGTCGTTACTACTACGCTGCCAACAACAAATACCTTACCCATAGTAAACAATCCAATAGAAAAACTACCTTCCAGTACAGTGCCGGGACAATTTTATTTGTTTAATGAAAAAACTCCAAGTGGCGCGGAAATATCAAAAAATAAAATCGATCAGTTGCTGAGTGTTTTAAAATTTGGGGTAACTAGTCCAAATGTAAAACAACTCCAACTTGAGTTGGTTAAATTAGGTTTTTTGCCAAAGAAATTTTCACCGACTAATTATTATGGCAAGGTTACAGATGCTGCTGTAAAAAAATACTTAGCTAGTTTACCTAAAAGTTCAGTTGGATTGAATGTGACTGCATCAGTTACAATGAGCCTAGATGATTTGGTTGCAAAGGTAAAACCTAGTTCAGGTAGCAAAGCGATAAAACAACTTCAAACCGCTCTTAAAAAAGCCGGATTATTAAAAACGTCGGCAACAGGATACTTTGGT
>CAIOJG010000023.1 GCA_903858555.1 Candidatus Magasanikiibacteriota bacterium | reverse complement strand
TTGGTGTTGGAAAGCAAAATTTGGATACCTAAACGGCAGAGACGAAATGAACCGTAAAACAATTATACTAGATGAAAAACGAGCGCCAATAATACGATGGGCACTTCAACAATACGCAACTGGGTTTTATAATATGGAGGAAATTAAAACAGAGGTTAATAAAAGAGGTTTGAGGAACTGGAAAGGGAAAGAAATTTCATCACAGTTAATGTATCGCATAATTACAAGCAAATTTTATATAGGAATTATGACGACAAAGGACGGAGAGTTTCCAAACGGAACTCACGAAAAACTAATTGACGAAGAAACTTTTTATAAATGCCAAGCTGTAGTTAAGCGTAATAGCAGATTTGAAAACATTTCTCGAAGTCGTCCAGCACCAACATTCTCGTTAAAACATTTTATTATTTGCGCTTTTTGCGGACGTCCAATGACTGCATATTTTTCAAAAGGTAAATGCGGCGGTTTATACCCATATTACCGTTGTTATAACAAAAACTGCGCTTCCAAAAAATCAATTGCAAAGAAAAAAATGGAAGATGACTTTTCTGATTATCTGGAAGAAATCACTCCCACAGACAAATTTGCTAAAGCATTTAAGGCCACAATTCTTGATGTTTGGGAGACAGAATACAAACGAATAAACCAAGAACAGAGAGAACGTCTAAAAAAAATTGAATCACTAAAAGAAGAAAAGCTTAAACTAATTGAGATGAAGAAAAAAGAATTATTACCTGATGATTATTTCAGAGAAGCCTTTAACAAACTTAGAAAAGAAATTGACGACAAGGAAACAAACTTGACCCAAACTAAACTTGAGGAGTTTAATCTCGACGAAGCGGTTGATTATGTTTTCGACTACATTAAAGCTCTCCCGCTTAGTTGGCAAGATTCAACATATGAACAAAGACTTAAGTTACAGGGTTTGATTTTTATAGAAAAACCCACTTATGACTTTATAAAGTTTCAAACCCCGAAATTATCGCCAATCTTAGCCACAAAAAAAGAATTGGCGTTAACCAATTCTTCACTTGTAGCCCCAACGAGAATCGAACTCGTATTTCCTCATTGAAAGCGAGGTATCCTAACCATTAGATGATGAGGCCATTACGAACCATATTATATATTATTTTAAGAAAAAGTCAAGTTACATTGCCAAACTGGTAATTTTATGGTTAAATAGGCGTAATATTTATGAAAATACTAGGAATTGAATCATCTTGCGACGACACCTCCGTCGCCCTTTTGGACTGTAGCGAAAAGGGTTGTTTTGTATTATCTGAAAAAACCGCCTCCCAAATAGAAGTACATAAAAAATATGGCGGCGTGGTGCCAGAAATTGCTGGACGCTTACATGCGGAAAAAATCGTTCCTTTGATTGAGGAAGTTCTCAAAGATCAACCAAAACCAGATATCATCGCTGTCACTGCCGGCCCCGGACTTATCACTGGACTCATTGTCGGAGTAGAGGCAGCACGCACCTTATCATATACACTCAAACTACCACTGATAGCCGTGAACCACTTACAAGGACACGTTTACTCGGTAGAATTATCCGCTGGACAAAAAATAGAATACCCAGCGGTGGCTTTGGTAGTCAGTGGAGGTCATACTGAAATAGTCCACATTCCAGAAGCCGGCAGCTACAAAGTACTTGGTGCAACAAAAGATGATGCCGCTGGTGAATGTTTCGATAAGGTCGCTAAACTACTAGACCTTCCCTATCCAGGCGGTCCTCAAATTTCCAAACTGGCGCTAGCCGGAAAAACCGATGCGATAAATTTTCCACGTCCAATGATTAAAGACAATAATTTTGATTTTTCTTTTTCCGGTTTAAAAACTTCCGCGCTATATTGGTTGCGTGACCATAAACTAGCCGCAGTAAACCCGACCATATTAGGAAAAATTTTTTCATGGATGCCTAGCAAACTCGGAATATCTACCGACCCAATCACTCGCGAAGATTTTTGCGCCAGCTTTGAACAAGCCATCACCGACGTGCTCGCTTTTAAAACTCTCAAAGCTGTAGAAAAAATAAAACCAAAAACTCTGGTGCTCGCCGGCGGTGTCAGTGCCAACAAAAAATTGCGTGAATGTCTACAAAAAAATATTTCTGAAAATTTTCCAGAAACTAAATTTTTGTGTCCAGAACTTAAATACTGCATGGACAACGGCGCCATGATTACAGTCGCTGGATATTACCAATCGCAAAAAAATAATTACACCAACTGGCAAGACATCAAAGCCGACCCAAATTGGCACCTCAATTTTTAAAAAAATAAAAACAGCACTTATAATTACCTTTGAGCGGGCTTATGTGCCCACAGGCACATGCCTTTCGACCTCGCGGTCGAAAAAAGCGAAAAGGTGATTATAA
>CAIOJG010000022.1 GCA_903858555.1 Candidatus Magasanikiibacteriota bacterium | reverse complement strand
GTGGGTGCAACATGCAACTCCGGTGACCTATTGATGGTAATAGAATAAATAATCATTAATTATAGAAATAAAAAAGCCCTGGTCCTTTTAAGGATCAGGGCTTTAATTTTATTTTGGTTTCGTTCTTAGTTTTCCATAAACATTTAGTGAACTCTTTCCACTCAGATTTTTCTTTATACGAGGAAAGCGTGTCGTGTATGATTTTTACTCATCTATTTTTTCCACCATGCCAGGTTGTACAATTTTAGGTGGTGTATTTTTTTGAATTACTGCTTCTTGCTCTTTTGGTAAAAATTCTGGCGGCATTATAGTAATCTTGTGTGTTGGAGCGGCAGCGACTGGTTCTGATTGTTTGATTGGCTCTGACTTTTGTTCTTGGACCGGGATTTCAACTTTGACTTGTTCCACTATCGGCTCAGCCTTAGGCTGCTCGATTTTAGGCTCAATTTTTTCTGGCATTTCCTGCTTTGGTTGCAACGAACTCAGCGAAATCCCTTTTTGAGCGGTATCCACGATAGTTGTCGGCACCACACTAGCATTTAATGGCGGAAAATTATTTTGTCCGTTACCGCTGCCATGTTTTTTCTTTTTCTTTTTTTTGCCTGTTCCCGGTAAACCCGGTTGACCAGGTTGTCCTAGTTGTCTCATTTGATTATTTTGTGGTGATAGTGCGGGCGGTTGATTATTTATCGGTCGCGCTGGTTGTGCGGGAGAAGATTGTAGATTGCTTGCTGGAACAACTGGTGTTGTAGGAACAGTAAGAACTGGCGCAACTACCGGTTTTGCCGGTGCAACCGGCGCAGCCAATGGCTTGGCCACTGCTGGAGCTGGAGCAGGTGCCGCAGCCTCTTTTTTCTCATGAATAAACATTGCATCTTCATCATCAATATCCATCTGAGCAGCCTCATCTCCAGGAATTACCACCATACCACTCCAACGCGCAATTTTATCTTCAATCTTATCACGACTCTGGGCATAGCGTTCGCGTGAAACTTTGATTACTTTTTCCATACTACCGGTCGCAATCGCAATCGGCGACATCGTCAAAGCACTAAATGGTTTACTAGCCACCCCGTCAATCATTAGTTTTAAATAAATATGAAACTTCGGTAAATTGATCAAATCTTCTTCCACAAAAGTCGGAATAAATTCTTTCGCCAAAATCTCGGCATCGGATGAACCAACACGGAAAGTCACAATACTGCCGACGTTACCAATAACCGCAGCCAACACCTCTTCATCCAACTGCTCCATATATTGATGGGCCATTGTAAGATCGAGGCGATACTTACGAGCTTCAGATAAAATGTTGGCAAAAGATTCAGTCGCAAAATTTTGAAACTCATCTACATACAAAAAGAAATCCGGACGAGTGGCTTCCGGCATATCTACACGTTCCATTGCGGACAGCTGAATTTTAGTAATCAACATACCACCGAGCAATCTAGAATTGTCTTCACCGATTCTACCTTTACTCAAGTTCATGATAAAAATTTTGCGGTTGTCCATGATCTCACGAATATCGATGCGGGATTTTACTTGCGCCACGATATTGCGAATCACGGAAGCGGACAAAAACTGACCGATTTTATTTTGAATAGGTGCGACGGCTTCTTGTTTATATTTATCATTGTACGAAGCAAACTCTGTCTGCCAAAAAGCTTTAATCACTGGATCCTTCGTATTGTTTACCACGCGACGACGATATTCTTCATCAGCCAACAAACGATTGATACCCAAAAGGGTAGTGCCTGGAAAATCCAACAGCGCCAAAATTGTGTTGTTCAAAATATATTCCATACGTGAACTCCACACGTCTGGCCAGATTTTTTTAAAGACGCCCATCAAACCGGAAGCCACCAAATGTTTTTGATCGGGACGAATAGTTTCTAAAATATTAAACCCGATCGGATAGTCCATATCCGCTGGATTGAAATACACCACGTCGTTGATACGATTGGCCGGTATATAATTTAAAATTTTCTCGGCGGTATCACCGTGAGGATCTACATAACCCAAACCATGCCCGGCATAAATATCGTTGAGTACCATATTTTCCAGCAATGTGGTTTTTCCCATACCAGTCTTGCCCACCACATACATATGACGACGACGATCGTCGAGTTTGATACCAAATTTTCTGTTCTGGTTGCGATAATTTGCTAAACCAAAATAGTTGACCTCGGGATTTCCAAGTTCACTACTAGGTTTTAATGGATTTAACAATTCAGAAGGATCACTCATGATTTATATTATATCATTTTTTAAAAAATATGATAAGTGGCTATTTTTTAATTATCAATTCACGCACCAAAGACCAAGCGGCCAATGTTTGTCCGCTCCAAATCTCACATCTTTTTATCATGTCGCCAATCTCATCGGGACGACGGAAAATAACTTCCATATCTTCCATTTCATCGAGCGCCACAGCCACCTGAGACGATATTTCGTTGGCTAAAAAAACGTGTGACTTGTCTTTTATTACGCCAGGCAGAGGTTCAAATTCGCCAACTTTAGAAAAATTGGATGATTCCAAACCAGTTTCTTCACGCAGCTCTCGCACAGCGGCCTGCACCGGCGTTTCTCCGGCAGAAATCCCGCCCATTGGAAACTCTACGCCGGTACGATCTTGAAGATAACGATACTGACGCACCAATGCAATTCGACCGTCGTCTAAAATTGGAATAACAATCGAATTACCAATCAATTCACCGTAATAATATTCTTGCTGTTTATCATCACATTTATATTGATCATGCTTATAAATCCACCATGGATTGGTATGAATAGTCTCTTCAGAAATTTTTTGAAACTTTTTGGACATAATTAATTTTTAAATAATTCATAAACCTCCTGCACGGTTTTTTCTCCTTGATTTTTTATTATTGAATGCATACTACCACCGCCATCGCCCTCAAAACGCGGGATAATATGAGTATGGAGATGTGACACCGCTTGGCCAGCAACTTTATTTTGATTCCAACCAACATTAAAACCGGCTGGTTTTAATGTTGAATTTACTTTTTGCAAAGCCGCTTGCACACCAACAGAATAATTTTTGTATTCATCGACGGACATTTCTAGAGGTGTCTCAAAATGTTTTTTGGGTATTACGACCGTGTGCCCGAGCGCGCAGGGAAAAATATCCAAAAAAGCTAAAACATTCTCATCCTCATAAACAGTATAATTTGGAATCTCTTTATTTATTATTTTACAAAAAATACAATCCATATATTTTAAAAATTATATACTTTAATATCACCAAATTTTGCTGAATCATTTGGTAAATTATAATCCCCTACTAAATAACAGCTTTTAACATTTAATAATTTTTTAGCGTCATTGATTGCTCCCACCGGATCGGATTTAGATTTATTTAAAATTTGAATATATTCCGGTTGCGCAAAATATAAGTTTATTGGAAAGCCACCACCAACTATTTTTCTGGCTGACAACGCTTCTAAAGACACCAGCGGATAGATATCGGCCAGCACACAAATTTTTTGATTATTATTTTTTTCTTTTTCCCACACGTTTTGCATGGCTTGGTATTGGTCACCACTCAAGACCGGCGCATCTGGACCTAAGGTATATGACGCTGTCATGGCGACTGAAATAATCAACACCACAAAAAAAGTTAAAGATTTTTTGTTTTTAATATTTTGTTTTATCAAACCATATAAATATTTTGATACTGG
>CAIOJG010000021.1 GCA_903858555.1 Candidatus Magasanikiibacteriota bacterium | reverse complement strand
TTTACTCTTTTTAATAAAATATTTAGTCGATAGTTATGCCGTCAAATTTCCCCTCAATTGGCAATTTATTGGCCAAACCAGATGATGAAATGAATTCAAAGGTAACTGGCAACAACTCTGTTGCTAAATTTGGTCAGAACATGAAAAAAATTGAGCTAAAAGAAAAAGAGCAAGAGGCTCAAAAAAATGCTCAAGCGGTTGGTTTGCCGTATATTGATTTGAGTGTTTTTCCGGTGTCTTCTGAGTCCTTAAAAATGGTATCTCAAGAAGATGTGGAAAAATATGGGGTAGTTTGTTTTTTTGCCTCCAATGAAGAGCTGCGTTTTGGTTGTATTGATCCAGGTATGGAAGGACTGGAAACTTTTTTAAATGATTTAGGAGAAAAACATCATGTCGCGATTAGTATTTATCTGATCTCTCAAAATAGTTTTGAAAGAGTTTTTGCGTTGTATGCCAATTTACCGGTAGTAAAAGCAATTAGTAAAGAAATCAATATCACAGATGAAGATTTGGCAAAATACGGTTCGGATATAAATAATTTGCAAAGTTTGCAAGAAAAATTTGCGAGTATATCGGTAACCGATATTTTGACCTTGATGATTTCGTCCGCTTTAAAGATTGATTCTTCTGATATTCACGTGGAAGCGGAAGAAGCCGGTATTTCGGTACGTTATCGTATTGATGGTATCTTGCATGATGTGGCCAATTTACCAAAGGAACAGTGGAAGAAATTTGTTTCTCGCATAAAATTGTTGGCATCTTTGAAAATAAATATAACTGATAGGCCACAAGACGGTCGTGTCACTTTACGCTTGGCTGACAGCTCCATTGATGTGCGTGTTTCTACTTTGCCGACCATTCATGGTGAGAGTGTGGTAATGCGTATTTTGCGCAGTGGCAGTGAGGGTGTTACTTATGACGAGCTTGGTCTGCGAGGGACGGCTTATGAGCGCTTGAAGCGTGAAGTGGAAAGACCAAGTGGTATGATTATTACCACCGGTCCAACCGGATCCGGTAAAACTACCACACTTTACGCAATTTTGCGCACTCTCAATAAACCGGGTGTAAAAATAATTACCTTGGAAGATCCAATTGAAATTAAAATGGATGGTATCAACCAAAGTCAGGTAGACGAATCCAAAGATTATACTTTTGCCAAAGGTTTAAAAAGTATATTGCGTCAGGATCCGGATATTTGTATGGTTGGTGAAATCCGCGATTTAGAGAGTGCGGAGATTGCTATTCAGGCGGCTTTGACCGGCCACTTGATGCTTTCTACTATTCATACCAATAGTGCTTCTGGTGTAATTCCGCGTTTTCTTTCTATGGGAGTAAAGCCATTTTTGTTGGCGCCGTCTTTAAATGCCGTGTTGGGGCAGCGTTTGGTGCGTCGTATCTGCAAAGAATGTATAGTTGAAGATCAAGTGTCGCCAGAAAGATTGGCTCAAGCTAAAAAACTTTTGGAATCATTATCGGATGTCGAAAAACAAAAAATTGATTTAAATAATTTACATTTTTATAAAGGTGGTGGCTGTGCGGTGTGCAGTGGCTTAGGTTATAAAGGCCGGGTGGGTATTTATGAGATTTTTACGATGAATAAAGAGATTGAACAGGTAATTTTAAGTCAAGAAGTTTCCGAATATACTATTCAAGAATTGGCAGTAAAACAGGGTATGGTCACTATGGCGCAAGATGGTGTGTTGAAAGCTTTAGAAAAGATCACTTCTTTGGAAGAAGTGTTTAGAGTTGCGCAATAATTTTTTTAAAATCAATTTTTGTGGTATAATATATTCGTAGATATAAATAATTTTTATATGCGTGTTCGTCATACAGAAACTCGTTCTATTCAGTCGGAGCCATCAGTGAATTTTTATCGTACTATTGCCTTGTCTTTTTTGGTGGTTACAGTCGTGCTGTTGGCAGTAGTGGTATTTGTCACTTCTAAAAAAGCGACTATTACTATTTTGGCCAAAGAAGATACCAAAAGTGTGAATTTAACAGTCGGATTAAATACAACTAGCACAGATGGTAGTAATGTAATTTCCGGATCGGTATCGTCTACAATCGTAAATTTTTCTCAAAATTATTTCCCAACCGGCTCAAAGACAGTAGAAGGAATAGCTGGAGGCGAAGTCACTTTATACAATAATACTGCTGAAGCACAGACTTTGGTAAAAACAACACGTTTGTTATCGGATAGTGGCGTTTTATTTAGACTTTCGGACAAAGTAATAGTTCCGGCAAATGGTAAAGTGACGGCACAAGTATATGCCGACAAAGCTAGCGCCGATAATGCCATTGGTCCGAGTCAGTTCACTATTCCTGGGTTAGCTACCGACAAACAAAAAGTTATTTTTGCTAAAAGTGAAACTGCGATGGAAAGCGGTGTTAAAAAGGTTGGTATTTTAACCGATGAAGATGTTAAAGCGGCTCAACAAGATTTTACAAAAAAATTACAAGATCAATATAGTGCTGCCAGCGATGATGCCAGTGTTAAAAAAGTGGTAAGTATACTAAATGTCAATCCAGTAGTTGATAAAAAAGTTGGTGATGAGGTTGATGGTTTTACGCTTAGTGGAACCAGTACAGTGGTGGTGGTAAGCTACGATAAAGCCAGTTTGGACAGTGTGATATCGGTCGCGGTATCTTCAAAAGTAGACAGCTCTTTGGAAAAGGTTTTGACCGTGACCAATGAACCAAAAGTAGATGTGGCTTCCTATGACGCCGTCAATGGCACGGCGCAATTATCGGTCAATCAGGACGTGACTGTTACTTTGGATGCTAATGCGGAAAAATTATCGCCTCAATATTTTATGGGCAAGAGTAAAGATGAGATTGAGCGCTATGTGTTTGAGCTGGATCATGTGGCTGGTGTGCAGGTAGATTTTTCTCCGGGTTGGATTGGAAAAGCACCTAGTGTGCCGGATAAGATCAAAGTGATTGTGAAGGATGTAAAATAGTTTGACAGTGCTTTTATTTTAGTATAATATATTCTTATAGGCGATTGAAATGGCTACCAACCATTTTCCGTAAGGATCCAGATTTTAGCTGGGCTAAGCCAAAAATGAGCGAAACTTCGGGTGGAACCGTCTAGGAAAAACCTTGACCCCGATATCTATATTTTAGATATCGGGTTTTTTAATAAAAATTAATTAATTTAATATA
>CAIOJG010000020.1 GCA_903858555.1 Candidatus Magasanikiibacteriota bacterium | reverse complement strand
GCACTTTCAAGTTGGCATCATACCCAAAAACAATCACGGAATGATTGCCCGCGCCCAATTTAAATTTACTGGCCAAATAATCTATTTCCCATTTACCATTTTTATCCGTCTGACCGGTATAAATCGCTGTTTGTTTATCAGTCAACAATAAAATGACAGTGGAATTTGGCTGACCAGTACCCAAAAAAGCATAGTCACCGCCTTTTAATTTATTCACTCCAGTCACCTCCGGCTTATACATTGTTTTCACTACTCGCGCAGTCTGAATACCAGTTTCAGCTGCTACCAAATCTTTAGACAAAATATCGGCTGGTCTGAAATCAGTCACTGCATAAAGTGGTAACGGACCATAAACTTTTGGTAATAATATAATGAGGGCTAATTTTGTAGCCCAAATCAAAGCCACCGCGCCGACACCAGTCAAAGTAAGAACACGACGCAAATTGTAATCAAAATTTACTTTGGCATACGCACCTTTTTCAGCAAAAAAAGCCGTCACCGAAGCAGTGCGCAGGCTTATATATAAAGGAAGTGAAACAATAGCCAAAACTATTTCTAGCGCTATTAAAGTGAAGATATTATAAACTGCCCCCATCCCAGTCTGTCCGATAATTAACTGTTTTCTCTGGTAAATGCGATTGGTCAAGAGCAAGACTATATTCAGCCAGCTATTTCTCATCGAATTTATTTTAATGATTTAATCTTATTTCAGTAATTTTTTAACTTTTTCATACAAAGTGGTCAAATCGGTATCCGCTTTGATGAAATAATCTTGCGCGCCCAAACCCATCGCTTTATCAATACTTTCTTTATCACCCAAATTTGATAATACTATTACCGGTGTATTTTTTACGCTCGTATTAGCTTTTAAATCTTTCAAATAATCAAAACCATTCATTTTTGGCAATAATAAATCCAACAAAACGACATCTGGTTTGATACGATCAGTCATTTTTAAAGCAGTCTCGCCATCGGTAGCCGAAGCAATTGTGAATTCACCAGCATGAAACAACAGGTAAAGCGCACGCAATAAAATCTCATCGTCTTCGACGATTAGAATAGTTTTTTTGGCAGTTTTAGCCATATAGAATAAGATTAAACTTTTAATTTATTTTTTATAAAACTAACTATTTTCTCTAATTCGGTATTAGCCTTAATGAAATATTCATCCGCCCCTAGTGCTTTGGTGGCTTTGATATCCGCTTCCGAACCAAGATTGGAAATTATCACAACCGGAATATCTTTGACTGCGTCATCTTCTTTTAATTGTTTTAAAACAGCAAAACCATCAATTCCTGGAATGATCAGATCCAACAAAATAATATCGGGTTTAAATTTTTTGGCTGATTCCATTACTTCTAAACCATTTTCTACTGTCGCCACTTCAAATTTCTCGGCTATAAAACCGGTAGATAATACTTTTAACAATAAAGAGTCGTCTTCAACAATTAAAACTTTTCTGGATTCCTTTTTCTTTTTTCCAAACATAAAATATTTATCTCTTCCATTTCTTACAAGTGATAATATTATATACCCAGCTTGGGTAAAAAATCAAAAAAGTTAGTCACAGCAAAGGCCATAACTAACTTTTGTCAAGAGTGGATAAATTACATTACAATGCTTATTAATTTACCTTTCACGTAAATCAATTTCTTTGGTTCTTTACCTTCGAGCCATTTTTGAACTTTTTCACTTTTTATTGCCATGGCTTTGGCTTGTTCTTCGGTAATATCCGCACCAACTATCAGAGTATCGCGCAATTTACCGTTGATTTGGATAGCTAAAGTAATTTCATCATCTTTGGCAAGCTCAGCATTATATTGTGGCCAACCGGATTCAAAAATACTTTCCGAATTTCCAAGTTGCGACCAGAGATCTTCACACATGTGTGGAGCAAATGGAGAAAGCAATTTAATCAATAACAAATAATCAGATTTATTAATTGTTTCAAATTTATTAAATTCATTAGTCAATTCCATCATCGAAGAAATAGCGGTGTTAAAACACAGACCTTCAATATCTTTAGAAACTTTTTGAATAGTTTGATGAACTTGGGCGACCAATTTTTTATCACTGACTGCAGCCTCGGAAATTTTCTCACTTAGCGCCCAAACTCTTTCCAAGAATCTGCGTACCCCAACCACACCTTTAGTACTCCAAGCACAAGGCTGATCAAATGGCCCCATAAACATTTCATACAAACGCATCGCGTCGGCACCATATTCCTCCACTACTTCATTTGGGTTGATGACATTGTTCCAACGTTTACTCATCTTGCGACCATCTTCAGCCAAAATCAAACCGACATTTTGCAAACGAGTA
Organism: Candidatus Magasanikiibacteriota bacterium; assembly: GCA_903858555.1. Classification (GTDB taxonomy): domain Bacteria; phylum Patescibacteriota; class Patescibacteriia; order Magasanikbacterales; family GWA2-37-8; genus CAIOJG01. Next base: position 1,505 of record CAIOJG010000020.1, on the reverse strand, counting down.
AACGGCTCTTCATTGGCGACCGCACCAATATCAAATAAAAATTTATGCCAAAAACGAGCGTAAATCAAATGACGAGTCGCGTGTTCGGCACCACCGACGTAGAGGTCGATTGGGTTCCAATAATTTAATTTTTCTTTATTCCATTCATAATTTCCATCAGCGTCTTTTGGCATGGTATAAGCCAAATAATACCAACAACTACCCGCCCATTGTGGCATGGTATTGGTCTCGCGCGTAGCTGGACCACCACAAGTCGGACAAGTGGTGTTTACCCAATCGGAAATAGTAGCTAACGGTGATTCGCCTGTGCCACTAGGTTCATAATTTTTTACTTTTGGAAGTTCAAGCGGCAATTGATTTTCTGGCACCGCTACCCAACCATCTTTTTCACAATGCACCAAAGGAATCGGCTCACCCCAATAACGCTGACGAGAAAATACCCAATCGCGTAATTTGTATTGGACTTTTTTCTCGCCAATATTTTTTTCTTCCAAATAGGCAATCATTTTGGATTTGGCTTGCGCGGTTGGCAGACCATTTAAAAAATCACTGTTAGCTGCGACACCTTCACTAGTAAACGGTTTTTCATTCACATCGTCATCTGTCGCTAATACTGGAACAATCGGCAAATTATATTTTTTTGCAAATTCCCAATCACGTTCATCATGCGCTGGCACAGCCATAATAGCGCCAGTACCATAACCATACAAAACATAATCCGCCACAAAAATCGGCAGCTCGACGCCATTGACTGGATTGACGCCTTTTAATCCTTTCAATTCCACACCAGTTTTTTCTTTTTGCAATTCAGTGCGTTCCAAATCACTTTTACTTTTCGCCTGATCCAGATAAGCCTGAACTTCAGCTTTATTGGAAATTTTTTCTAAATTTTTCGCCACCAAAGGATGCTCCGGCGCGACTACCATATAGGTAGCCCCAAATAAAGTATCTGGACGAGTGGTAAAAATTTTCAAAGTTTCATTACTGTCTTTAATTTTAAAATCTACGAGCGCGCCTTCACTTTTGCCAATCCAATCGCTCTGCATTTTTTTGATATGATCAGGCCACAATGGCAATTTATCTAAACCATCCAAAAGTTTTTCGGCGTAATCGGTAATGCGCAAAACCCACTGACGCATCGGACGACGCTCAATCTCACTGCCACAGCGTTCACACAAACCGCCTTCCAAATCCTCATTGGCTAAACCAGTCTTACAATCTGGACACCAATTTATTGGCGCGAAAGATTCAAAGGCCAAACCTTTTTTAAACATCTGCAAAAAAATCCATTGAGTCCATTTATAATATTTTGGATCGGTGGTATTCACTTCCCTATCCCAATCATAAGTAAAACCAAGCAACCCAAGCTGACTTTTAAAAGTGGCAATATTTTTTGCGGTACCTTCGCTTGGATGCACTTTATTTTTCAAAGCATAATTTTCGGCCGGCAAACCAAACGCATCCCAACCCATTGGATGAAGTACATTAAAGCCTTGCATCATTTT
>CAIOJG010000019.1 GCA_903858555.1 Candidatus Magasanikiibacteriota bacterium | reverse complement strand
TGGGATATTTGTTGATTGCTTTGGGGTCAAATTCTTTGCAAAAATCTTTAAACGAGAATATTAATATATAAATTATGAGAATTAGGATAAAATTAATCTTGGTTTTTTTCTGATTTCTTTTTTGCCGATTTTATTTTTGTCCTATATAAATTTTAATTCCGCTAAGGAATTATTGGTAAAAGATGTACAAGAAAAGTTGGTATCCATTATAACAGTGGATGTGTCTAGAATTCGTGAAGCAGGTACCAGTCAGCCGCTGTTGGCGTCTATTGCCTCTGATTATACTGATTTAGGTTCAACGGGCGAGATAATTATTGCCAAGCGTGGACCGGATGGTTCTGTTCAATATATTACTCCTCGTCGTTTTGAAAAATTAGCCGTCGCTAAGTCTTCAATTATTTCCGAAACTCTTAGCAACCACGAAAGTTTTTTATCTGGTGTGACTGATTATCGCGGCAAACCAATCGTTGCCGTTACTCGGTATATATCGGATCTGGGCTTGGCGGTTGAAGCTAAAATGGATATTGCGGAAGCATATCAACCGGTTAATAATCTAAGGGACACTATTATAGTTTTCTCGTTTGTTTTTCTGATGGTGATACTCATGATTGCGCTTTTATTCGTGCATTCAATTACGGCTCCAATCATAAACATTGTTTCTGTGTCCAAACAAGTGACTGCCGGAGATCTTTCAAAGCGGGCGGCGGTGTTGTCTAATGACGAAATCGGCGAACTGGCAACTTCTTTTAACAAGATGATTAGCGTTTTAAAGGAATTGCACGAGGTGCTAGAAAAAAAGTTTGAAGAACGTACTAAACAGTTGGAGGTGGCTAATAAAGATTTGGAATCTTTTAGTTATTCTGTTTCTCATGATTTGCGCGCTCCATTACGAGCGGTAGATGGATTTTCAAAGATTCTTATCGAGGATTATTCCAACAAATTGGATGCTGATGGTAGACACGTGGTAGATACTATCCGGGCTAGTACCAAACAGATGGGTAATTTAATTGATGATCTTCTTTCTTTCTCTCGTTTGGGTCGTCAGGAAATTAAAGCGAGTGATGTGGATATGACCACACTGGTAAAAACAGTATTTGATGAATTAAAAATAATTAATCCGGCACGCGTAATTCAATTTACCTGTGAAGATTTACCTGTGGCTCACGCCGATCCGGCATTAATGCGCCAAGTCTGGGCAAATTTGTTATCAAATGCCATAAAGTTTACAAATAAAAAAGAGATTGCTGTAATTAATGTAGGCAGTACCACCGATAAAAATAATATAGTTTATTTTGTAAAGGACAATGGGGTTGGTTTTGACATGAAGTATGCCGATAAACTGTTTGTGGTGTTTCAAAGACTGCACAGTAATTAAGATTTTGAAGGGACCGGAATTGGATTATCCATTGTTAAAAAGATTGTGACTAGACATGGTGGGTCGGTGTCGGCAGTTGGAGCCGAAAACCAAGGTGCAACGTTTAGTTTTTCTTTGCCAAAGAATGTTAAAACTTTATAATAAATTAATTTATTTTAGTAATTAACAATATATGACAACAGATCAAAACAATGTCGAAGTTCTTTTGGTGGAGGATAATCCCAACGACGCGGAACTCACGTTGAGAGCCTTTAAAAAAATAATTTGGAGAATAAAATATTTGTGGTAAAAGATGGTGAGGAAGCTTTAGAATTTATTTTTGCGACTGGACGATATGCTAGCCGCGATGTTAATATACCACCAAAAGTTATTTTATTAGATTTAAAATTACCAAAGGTTGGTGGTATTGAGGTACTTAAAAAAATTAAGTCTAATGTCAAAACTAAGCATATTCCGATTGTTGTTGTCACTTCATCTCAAGAAACACAAGATATTCAGACCTGCTATGATTTGGGAGTGAATAGTTATATTCAAAAGCCAATTGAATTTGAAGCTTTTGTTAAAGCCATTGCTGAGGTTGGTTTATACTGGATAATTTTGAATAAACCACCGGTTCAATAATTTAAAATTATATGGATACAAAAGAACATAGAATTTTAATTTTAGAAGATGTGCCGGTTGATGCGGAACTAATGGAACGTCAACTCAAAAAAGGCGGCCTTAATTTTGTCTCAAAAAGAGTTGATAATCGAGAGGATTTTATTGCCGCTCTGAGTGGATTTTCTCCTGATCTAATTTTGGCCGATTACAAACTTCCAAATTTTGACGGTCTATCCGCCTTGGAAATTAAAAAAGAAAAATATCCCGATGTGCCGTTTATTTTTGTCAGTGGATCCATGGGAGATGAATTGGCGGTAGAAACTTTGAAAAAAGGAGCGGTGGATTACGTACTAAAGGATAAGCTGGTGCAATTGGTACCATCAATAGAGCGGGCGTTTCACGATGTGGAAGTGACTAATAATCTGAAAGAAAAAATTTCACAGCTGGAAATGATGGTGGATTCCATGGCCGGTCGAGAACTAAAAATGATTGAACTAAAAAAGGAAATTGCGGAGTTGAAACAACAAATAAAAAACAAAGAATAAAAAAATCCCTCGACTGAGTCGGGGAATTTTTATTTATGTCTCTGTGTGCCCTCGGCAGGAATCGAACCTACGTCCCCAGGTTCGAAGCCTGGTATCCTATCCGCTGAACGACAAGGGCATGAATTGTGGGCCGGCCGGGGATCGAACCCGGGACCTTATCCTTAAGAGGGATCTGCTCTACCAGCTGAGCTACCGGCCCATTGTGGCGACCTATTGAATAGGATCGCCTGGTTTTCTTTTGATGATTTCGATTTTTGGCCCTTTCCATCCTTTTATTTTTAAAGCGACTTCGGCTGCGTCGGTTTGGGCTTCTTGTTTGCTACTGCCGTTTCCCTCAGCGATTAATTCTTTTTCTAAGAATACACCAACTTTGAAAATTTTAGAATGATCTGGTCCAGTTTCTTCTAACACCCGATAATTTGGGGTGATACCGAGCAACTCTTGAGCGGATTCTTGGAAACGACTTTTGGCATCCATGTATAAACCATTTTCAAGGACGAATGGTAATTTTGAAATTACCCAAGTCGTTAAAAATTGTTTAGTCACTTCATAGCCTTGGTCAATATAAATCGCGCCGGTGAGAGATTCAAAAGCATTGGCCATAATATAATCGCGAGCTTTGGTACCGCCATCTTTGGCTTCACCGTGACTCAAGAATAAAAATGGTTCAATACCCATCTCATAGGCGATACTTGCCAGCATTTTAGCATTCACGAGAGCGGCACGCCAGTTGGTGAGTTCACCTTCACTGTTGCCGAATTCGTGGAAAAGGTATTCTGTAACGATTAATTCTACCACAGCATCACCTAAAAATTCAAGTCTTTCATTTTGACCAACCGCAAAGTCGTGATGTTCATTTAAATACGAACGGTGGACAAAGGCCTGGACCAAGAATTCCGGATGATTAAATTTTATACCAAATTTTTTTTCAAGCAGTGGAAAGTTTTTGGCCTTCACTTCTTCGAGTTCTAAAATATCCATATTATTTTTGTTCGGTTTCCGGTTCGCCGTTTGGGAACATGTCTTTATAAAGAGAACCAAGTACACCGTTTACAAATTTACCAGAAGCTTGTCCGCCGTAGCTTTTACCAAGCTCGATAGCTTCGTTGATAGCTACTTTTGGCGGTACTTCTTTATTAAATTTTAATTCCCAGATTCCAATACGTAAAATATTACGATCCACTGTGGTGATTTTTTCTAATGGCCAGTTTGGGGCGTATTTTACGATTATTTCGTCAATTTCTTTTAAATGATCCATGATACCGTTGATGATGTCCGCGGAGAAAGTTTTTTCATCGCCGAGACCAACACCAAATTCAGAAATATTTTGTTCCAAAATCGCCGGTAGACCCGCTGTTGGCTGACCACGAAAATCCCACTCAAAGATGGTTTGCATGGCGATGGAGCGAGCAAGATGACGATTGGACATAATATTTAAAAAGAAAAAAGGGCCAATAGCGCAAACTATTGGCCTGACCGTTATTTGGATTTAGTTACTTTTTTTGTTTTTGCAGTTGTGCGAGTGGTGCGTTTAGTCACGTTCAAGACTTGACGACCGCGGTATGTTCCACAGAAAGCGCAAGCGCGGTGTGGACGAATGGATTTGCCACATTTTGGACAAATTGTCGGGTTGGTTGCAGTAAGACCGTGTTGAGCGGCGCGACGACGTTTGTCACTGCTCGTACGTCTATGACCAGGTAATCCCATATGGGGTAGGTTAATTTAGTAAAAAAATGAACTTGGAAAGCCAAATTACAACGATATTGTAGCATAAAAAGAAGGTTTTGTAAAGACCCGTTGATTTTTATCCGATTTTGAATTAAGATAGGAGCAATATGATAAAAATTACCTTAATTCAGGACAAAAAACAGTGGGATGAGGCAGCTGCAAAACTAGGCGCTTCATTTGCGCAGGCTTGGGAGTGGGGACAAATTTTGGTGGCGGAGGGGAAAAAGGTGGAATATTTAGCGGCTGAAGAAAATGGTCAGATTTTGGCGATTGCTCAGGTGTCGTATATGTCTTTGGGCTTGGGTTTTAAATATGCTTTTTG
>CAIOJG010000018.1 GCA_903858555.1 Candidatus Magasanikiibacteriota bacterium | reverse complement strand
CTTTGAAACAATTGGTGAAAGCGATGCGTATAAAGAATTAGAGGAGAAACAAAATAAAGAGCACATTGACAATGCACTAAAAAATCTAAAGCCAGTCTATCAGACCGTGATCGTTTTGTATTATCGTGATGAATTGACTTATGATGAGATCGCTCAAGTTTTAAAAGTTCCTATAAATACTGTAAAAACTTATTTATCTAGAGCTAAAAAAGCTTTGGGCGAAATATTAAATCAAAAAATATGAGTGAATTACCTCAAAATTTACATCGCGATATCATGCGTAGCGTCAAGGTAGTAAAAACTAGGTACTATCTTTACGGTTTGCTGAGCGGATTTTTAGCCAGCTTGGCTGTTTTATCCTATATTGTTTACGAGAAGATGATAGAGCAGGGAAGTCTTGGATTTCTTTCAGTTTGGTTTGATAGTGTCAAGATAGATATTACCGAGCTGTTTGATTTCAATGAAGAAATTTCCGAATTTTTTCCTTGGTATCATTTGGGAATTTGGTTTTTGGTTTTTTTAGTCGTCATAATTTTATCGTTAATTATTTTTCGTTTTAGAAAAGTATTATTTACAAAGGTCGATAAATTCATAAACGAAAAAAAGTAATTTAATAATTTATATACATATGAACAAATCCTTATCCGCATTATTGGTAGCCGGTGCAATGCTCGCTGCATTCCCAGCTTCCGCCGCCGAGATTTCGTCTTCCACTCCAACTTTGCCAAACACAAAGAAAATGGAATACCAAAATGAAGTTAAAACTTTGAGAACAACTGCAAAAACAGCTAGACAAGCCGTAACTGCAAAAGCTATGGTTGATCGTAAAGCTATCACTGCAAAAACTAAAGAAGAAGTATTAGCTGCTAAAGCTCAGTTGAAAGCCGCAAACGCTGCTCAATCTGCCGCAATGAAAGCATTGCAACAGACACGTAAAACTGCTTTAGCTGCCGCTGCCTCTGCTTACAAAACTGCTTTGACTGCCGCTAACAGTACTTACAAAACTGCTTTGACTGCCGCTGCTAAAGATGCTGTTGCAAAGAAAGCTGCCAAAACTGCTTTCCAAGCTGCCAAGAAGGATGCTTTGACTGCACGTAAGACTGCTGTCGCTGCCGCTGAAAGTGCTTACAAGACTGCGGTTGCCGCTCTAAAGGCTCAGACTGCAGCTTCTATGACTCCAGCTACATCTACAGTTGCTCAGTAAAAAAACAAGTAAAAACCTCTCGATTAATTCGAGAGGTTTTTTTTGTCCAAAGTTTCATTTACTTGTTTATCCGCTTCTTTATTTTGTTCGCGGAAAATGTGGTGGTAGGTAACTTTTTTAAATTCTGTCGACGCATTATAAGCCAGGATAAATAATTTTTGCAATCCAGGATCTTTTATTTTATATTCACGGCGCATTTGTTTGGTGACAAGCTCACTGTCTAAACGACATTCAACTTCGGTGGCGCCAAGTTCTTTAGCTTTTTTTAAGGCGGAAATCAATCCAGAATATTCCGCAAAATTGTTTGTTTGTTTGCCTAAATATTCTCCGTAGGCTGCTAAAGTTTTACCCGCTTCATTTTTTATTACAATTCCAGCCGCGGCTGGTCCGGGATTGCCGCGTGCGCCGCCATCCGTAAAAGTAATCAGTTTCATAAAAGTTTAATAATTTATTGTCCAAATTCCGTCTTGACCGTTTAAGTTTCCAGAAAAATAAAGCGTGCGATTTTTTATGTCAGCGGTCGCATCATTGATCGGAGAATTTATTAAATTATGGCTTACAAAATAGTAGGGGAATAAAGCCGTCATTTTGTTGGCCCAGATTAAGCCCAAAGTATTATATTCGTCCAGCACAATTACTTTTCGTAGTTGTTCTCCGGATCGATTGAGCAAGAACGGTTCTTCACCATAACTATAAGTAGTCAGTTCCCATGGTGTCCACATTATCCACCAACTATTGTATGGTGAAAGCAAAAATTTATCACCAAAAAAATTGTACTGCTTATCGTTGGTTGCAATCAGCATTTCCGAAAAAGAATTTTTCTTGAGTAGTGCGACGTTGCTGTTGATAGAAATGATTTGCCAATTGGTTTTATTGTCGGCGTCAGCGGTTAAAGTATTGATAGAAGTAAAAGTAGAATCAAAACCAAATACATCTTTGTCGAGATTAATATCATTGGTTGTGGTATTTATTTGCAATGCCCAAATTTGATTATCGCTTACCTGCCAATCGATAAAAGAATTTTTTCCGACCGAAGTTTTTTGTTGGGTTGTTACGTCAGCCAAAAATATTTGATTTTTGTTGGAAAAATATAGATCATCTGTATTGTTATTCCACTGGATTTTGGAAATATTTTTTTCATCTTTAGACAAAACCCAAGGATTGTCAACGGCTGTGGCATTGATTATATATACTTCGGATAAATCAGCACTTTTAATCATTGTATAATCACTTTTATTCGACCATTCAACCGAGTACGTTTTTTTAATAGATGTTTTTAAAATTAATTTATCAGGGGCTAAATTAAAATCGTGCAACCAGAATTCAGTGGAGGTGTTATTTTTTTGATAAATCAAAAATTGATTATTTGGCGCAAGATAAAGTGAGTCAATTTTTCCATCAACGATTTTTTGCGGATCTGATTTTTGGATTAGTTTTATTTCTTTGATATACACCGTTTGCATGTTTTCCACTTGGACATCTTTTTCCCAATCATAAAAACCGTCGGCCGTGATTTTTATTTTGTATTTTCCGGGAGTGACGTTTTTTAGACGAATCGGTATCTTAATGTCCAATTTTTGATCGTTTAAATAAGCTACAGCATTTTTTGGTAAGACGTCGATGCTAATTGCCCCGGTTTCTTTGATGATCCCAGCGTTAAAATCATAACGGTATCCGGAAGTATATAACACCAAAAGTGGCGCAATAATGAAAAAAGCAGCGATAAAAACCAGCAAAAAAGCCAGGCGCCAAGGGCGGGTAAAGTGAGTCCCGGGATACTCCATAAATGGTTTGCAAAAAAATAATGCTTATAGTATAGTATAGATACGAAAAAAAATAAAGACATAAACATGTCCTATCTTATTATAAATGGCGGTAAAAAGTTACACGGGGAGGTTCCCAACCAATCAGCCAAAAACTCGGCTGTTTCTATTTTGTGTGCCACTTTGCTTATCAAGGGAAAAACCACTCTGGTTGATATGCCCGATATCGAAGAAGTCCATCGTATTATAGAGTTGTTAGAGAGTTTGGGTGTAAAATTTCGCTGGATTACCAAAGGCACTTTAGAGATAGATGCTACGGCGGATTTAAATACCAAAAATATCAACAAAATGGCGGCCGAAAAAACCCGTGCTTCCATATTTTTATGGAGTGTTTTGGGTACACGCCTAAAAGAGTACAGTTTGCCAAAAGCGGGCGGATGTCATTTGGGTGAACGCACTGTTCGCCCTCATTGGTATGCTTTGGAAAAATTTGGTATTGAAGTAAAATCTACCGAATGTTTTTACGAAGTTAAAAACTCGCCATTAAAGGCAGCTAAAATCGTATTGTACGAATCCGGAGATACTACGACTGAAAATGCAATTATGGCGGCAGTCTTGGCCGTTGGCAAATCTACTATCAAGATGGCCTCGGCCAATTACATGGTACAAGACCTTTGTTATTTTTTACTAAAAGCCGGCGCTAAAATAAAAGGTATTGGCACAACCACACTAGAAATAGAAGGTGTAAAAAAATTAAATTCAGTTAAAAATTATCCCATAATGCCCGATCCGATAGTAGCGATGACTTTTGTGGCGGTAGCGATTACGACCGGTTCAAATCTGACCATAAAAAATTGCCCCCTAGAATTTTTGGAACTGGAGTTGGAAAAATTGACCGTGATGGGCCAGAAATACAATATCAAAAATGAACGCAAATCTAAAAACGGTAAATTTGATATCGTTGATATCGAAATCATTCCTTCCAAATTAAAAGCGTTGGATGATAAAATTTACGGACGTCCATTTCCGGGATTAAATATTGATAATTTACCTTTGTTTATTCCGATTCTTACCCAAGCTCAAGGTCGCACGTTGGTGCATGATTGGGCCTATGAAAATCGAGCGGTTTACGCATTGGAGTTGCAAAAATTGGGGGCAAAAGTTACTCTGCTTGATCCGCACCGTTTGTGGGTAGAAGGTCCAATAAAATTCACTCCCAACGATATTGTTTGTCCGCCGGCCTTGCGTCCAGGGGTAAATGTCTTGATCTGTATGTTGGCGGCTAAAGGCGAATCAAAACTAAGCAACACTTATCCAATTGAGCGTGGTTACGAAAATTTTTATGAAACTTTAAACTCCGTTGGTGCTGATATTAAAATAATCAATCAATAAATTTATAAATTATGCAAACAGATTTAGTTCCAGTAAAAGAACGCGCTCGTAAATATGCCGGAGCATATTTTTCCAGTATCATGGCCATAGTTTTATTTGGTCTGGGTGTTTTAACCGGTCAATTTTTGCTTGATAAAAAATCGGTTACCAATGCGGCCGACAATACCGATTGGAGTGCCAATGTTTTAAATATTGATAAAACAAAAAATCTTTCTAAAGATGTAGACTTCAATCAGTTTTGGGATGTTTGGCAAAAAGTAAAAACTAAATTCGCTAAACAACCGGTGAAAGATTCCGATTTATTTTATGGCGCTTTACAAGGCATGGTCGCAGGCGCCGGGGATCCATACACCGTATATTTCCCACCAAAAGAAGCTGATGAATTTAATAAAAGTTTAGACGGTGAATTTAGTGGTATTGGCGCGGAAGTTGGTATAAAAAATAATCAATTGGTGGTAGTAGCGCCATTACCGGGCACTCCGGCAGAACAAGCCGGCTTGAGACCGGGCGATAAAATTTTGGCTATAGATAAAACTGCTACTGTTGGTATGGATGTAAATTCGGCTGTTGATAAAATTCGAGGTGTAGCCGGCACTACGGTTACTTTGAATATTTTGCGTCCTGGTTTGACCAAGAGCAAAGATTATCCAATCGTTCG
>CAIOJG010000017.1 GCA_903858555.1 Candidatus Magasanikiibacteriota bacterium | reverse complement strand
TAATTAATTTAATATATATGGAAAAAGAACAATTGGAACACATGCGTCATAGCTGTGCTCACTTGGTGGCTGCGGCGGTGCAAGCACTTTACCCAACCGCCAAATTTGGTGTTGGTCCGGCAATTGAAAATGGTTTTTATTATGATATAGATTTTGGTGAATCTATTAGTGAAAATGATTTACAAAAAATCGAAGACAAAGCTAAAGAGCTTGGCAAAAAAGGTTTGGGTTATGCGCGTACGGAAATGAGTGTTGAAGAGGCGACAAAATTTTTTAGTGAACGCAATCAACCTTTTAAAGTTGAACTTTTAAAAGATATTAAAGAAAAAGGTAGTACAAAAATGGATGAACAGAATACTGAATTGTCTGGTGTGGTGGGAAAAGTTTCTATCTATCAAACTGGTGATTTTATCGATTTGTGTCGTGGTGGCCATGTGGAAAATACTAAGGAAATTGGTCCATTTAAACTTACCAAAATCGCTGGTGCTTACTGGCGTGGTAAAAGTGAGAATCCACAGCTGACCCGTGTCTATGGGGTTTGTTTCGCCACTCAGGCGGATTTGGATGAATATCTACACATGATGGAAGAGGCTTTGAAGCGCGATCATCGTAAAATCGGTCAAGAACAAGAATTGTTTTTCTTTGATGAAATGGTAGGAAAAGGTTTGGTAATGTGGCTGCCAAACGGGACAACGATTCGTAATGAAATTGAAAAATTGGCTGTCGAAATGGAACGTAAAGGTGGTTATACTCGCGTACGTACACCACATTTGGCCAAGGAAGAAATGTTTTTGACTTCCGGTCATTTACCATACTATAAAGATAGTATGTATCCACCGATGGTGATGGATGACGGCACTTATTATCTCAAAGCCATGAACTGTCCGCATCACCATACGATGTATAATTTTAAAAAACACAGTTACCGTGAATTGCCACTGCGTTTAGCGGAATATGGTGAATGTTATCGCAATGAATTGTCTGGTACTTTGGCTGGCTTGCTACGTGTGCGCGCGATGGCGATGAATGATGCCCATATCTATTGTCGTAAAGATCAGATCAAAGATGAATTTAAAGCGGTGCTGGAATTAATAATGAAATACTTTAAAATTTTTGGATTGGAAAATTATTGGTTTAGACTTTCTAAATGGAGTCCAAGTCATCTGGAAAAATATATCAATCAGCCGGAAAATTGGGAATATGCCGAGGGTATGATTCGTGAAGTGTTGCAAGAAATGAATGCGCCGTTTGTGGAAGCAGAAGATGAAGCGGCATTTTACGGACCAAAAGTAGATGTAATGTTTAAGTCCGTAATCGGTCGTGAAGAAACAATGTCGACCGTACAGCTCGACTTTGCAGCTAAACAAAGATTTGGTTTGACTTATACCGATGATACCGGCGCGGACAACAACGAAGTTTTTGTAATCCATCGTGCGCCGTTATCTACTCACGAACGCTTTATGGCTTTTGTGATTGAACATTTTGGTGGTAAATGGCCGGTCTGGATGGCGCCGACTCAGGTGGTATTGGTACCAGTCACCGAAAAACACGCCGCTGGTGCTAAACAAATAGAGCAAGAATTATTTGATTTAAATATTCGCGTGGAAAGTGATGACGCCAACGAAACGCTTGGCAATCGTGTGCGTAAAGCCGTTGGTCGCCAAGTGCCATATATTGTGGTAGTCGGTGATAAAGAGTTATCCGGAGAAGATTGGATGATTCGTGTCCGCGGTGAAAAAGATCAAATAAAAATGAGTAAGCAACAATTTATAGAGAAGTTACAAAAGGAAATAAAAGACAGAATTTAAATTTTAGGAATTAAGAAAAAATAAAAATACGCACATATAATTACCTTTGAGCGGGCTTATGCACCCACAGGTGCATGCCTTTCGACCTCGCGGTCGAAAAAAGCGAAAAGGTGATTATATGTGCGTATTTTTATTTTTGACGATATCCCTAAAAATTAATTTTAATTTCCAGAGTAGGGGACTCACTATATTTTGCGCGTGAGTCGTTGCGCGTTGTTGGCTTAGCCTTCGGTATTTCTTTTCGCACGATATGTTTGGTGCAAAATGATATAACCTGTGGCGGCCGATCTTGTTTCCACTTGGTCGGAAACTTAACCACTTTTCCTACACGGTCTGTTTTGTGCAGGTTGAGTCCAATGGCCGGCGCTATTTGGCGACGGTTTCGTAGCGGGCGATGCAAGTGCGCAGGACCGATTTGAAAACCTCGACGTAGACCCACGTCATGAGCACGGAGTTCACGAACATGAAGAAGGAAACGGCGGGTGGAAGCTCAGTGATATGCATGGTAACACTCCATTGTGGTGGTTAGCTACCTCGTTGGTAGCGGCTACATAATACCATATATGATAAAACAAGTCAACATAAATTTGCTTTTTTCCACAGATTTACGTATACTTTCATAAAATATCAACTAATAATTTCAATGTCTAAATTGCCAAAAGTTATTTTTATAGTTGGACCCACCGCCTCAGGCAAAACTGATTTGGGGATTTTTTTAGTCGAAAGATTTAATGCTGAAATAATTAACGCAGACTCTAGACAGGTGTATAAAGAAATGGATATTGGCACGGCCAAACCACCTAAAGATGTTGTTGTGGTTCATCATTTGATAGATGTAGTAAATCCATCAGAAGTTTTTTCATTGTCCGATTTTAAACAACAAGCTGAGGTCGCTATCGCTGATATTATCGCGCGTGGAAAATTGCCGATTGTGGTGGGTGGTACGGGACTATATATATGGTCGTTGGTGGACAATCTCGATATTCCAAAAGTTGCACCCGATAAAAAAATGCGTGAAAGTTTTGAAGAAAAAACTTTAGAAGATTTGGTGGTAAAGCTCAAAGAGGTTGATCCAGAAGCTTATGAGGTCGTAGATTTAAAAAATAAACGTCGCGTGTTAAGGGCGCTGGAAGTGTCGATGAGTACCGGAGAATCTTTTACCAAACAAACTACCAAGTCTGCGCCACTGTATGATTGTTTACAGATAGGAATGTCATGTGATCGAGAGGTTTTGTATAAAAAAATCAATGATAGGATTGATCAACAAATGGAGCAAGGTGTAATAGAAGAAACTAAAAAATTAACTAAAAAATATTCATTTGATTTACCAAGTATGAGCAGCTTGGGATATAAACAAATTGTCCAGTTTTTAAATGGAGAAGTTTCAAAAGAAGAAATGCTGGAAACTTTTAAACGAGATACGCGTCACTACGCCAAGCGTCAGCTTAGCTGGTTTAGACGAGACAAAAGAATTGTTTGGATAAATAATAAAAACTTTTCAGAAGCGGAAAATTTAGTAAAAAGTTTTTTGGTTATTTAAGTTTAATTTCATTTCCGGTCAGCTCTATTTTTTTGCCGCTAACAGTATCATCGGCGGTAAAAGTGATTTTCGACATCAATGTATTTTGAGTCGGATCTTTTTTGTTGATGATGACAGAGAAAGGAAGGGTGAGGACG
>CAIOJG010000016.1 GCA_903858555.1 Candidatus Magasanikiibacteriota bacterium | reverse complement strand
GCATTGGCGATATCAAGTGCGATATTTGCAGTCGCTTCGACGACAGTTACCAAATGACCATTTGTCGCCAGATATTCAGCTGTTTGTGCCCCAGCGCACCCACCTCCAACCACAAGCACACTACCTTTAGCCTTTTTTGTTCCTTCCAGCAAATCACGACCTAAAATCACATTTTTACGATCGACACCAGGAATATTTGGAACAGTCGATGATGCTCCCAAAGCTAAAATAATTACATCGGGATGATATTTTTTTGCTAAGGCAAAATTATATTCAGTATTTAAATTTACTTTGATACCCAAAAATTTTATATCCCGTACCAAACACTCACGCAACTCATTCCACCCTTCACGGTGTGGCGCCGCTCCAGCCGCAAACAACTGACCGCCAAGACGTTTTTCTTTTTCATAAAGCACTACTTGATGGCCACGCATCGCCGCTGTCTTGGCAGCTGAGAGACCGGCTGGACCACCACCTACCACCACTACCATTTTCTTTTTTGTAATTGGTTTTTTAAATAATCCTTCACGACCGGTTTCTGGATTTACAGTACACCAAACATCTTCTTGATCAAACAAACGACTAATACAACCTTGATTGCAACCTATGCATGGGTTTATATCTTTATCATTTCCCAACCGAGCTTTATTTGGCCAATCCGGATCAGCCAATAAACTACGCCCAATCGCCACAAAATCCGATTGCTTTTTAGAAATAATTTTTTCTGCCAACTCGGGTGTACGAATTTTAGCTACCGCGATCACCGGAATCTTTACAGCTTTTTTGATACATTGAGCAAATTTAATTAATGGTGCGTCCATTACGGCCATCGGTGGAATCATTTGTCCCTGGGCATAGGAAGCATAATTTCCCACGGAAATATGCAGCGCATCTACGCCCATCTTTTCTAAACGTTTGGCAATAATTATAGTATCTTTAAGTGTCAGTCCGGTTGGCACCATTTCATCGGCGGACAAACGAACAATGATTG
The DNA here is from genome assembly GCA_903858555.1 of Candidatus Magasanikiibacteriota bacterium. Lineage (GTDB taxonomy): Bacteria > Patescibacteriota > Patescibacteriia > Magasanikbacterales > GWA2-37-8 > CAIOJG01. The sequence goes on along the minus strand of CAIOJG010000016.1, from coordinate 651 downwards.
GAAAATCTTTACCAACTACTTGGCGTACCGCTTCAAAAACTTCCGCCATAAATCTAAATCTTTTTTCAAAGGTGCCACCATATTCATCGGTGCGGTGGTTGCTAAACGACGACAAAAACTGAGTAATCAAATAACCATGAGCACCGTGAATTTCTACAAAATCACAACCAGCAGCTTTGGCACGCGCCGCCGCTTGAGCATATAATGAGACAAAACGTTTTATTTCTGAAATCGAAAGTTCGCGCGGCATTTCATTACTAGAAGGATCGGCAATAGCTGATGGTGCGACCGGTTGGACACCGGTAACTTTTTGCGAAGTTTGACGACCGGCATGATAAAGCTGAGGGCCAATCACCGCTCCATGCGCGTGTGCCACGGCCACCAAACGCTTTAGGCCCAGGATTATACTGTCTGAGTGAATGCCTAGTTCATTTACAAAGCCTTTGCCATCCGAACTAATGTAACTTGCTTCTAAAATCATCATTCCTATTCCTCCGCGTGCGATTCGTTCAATATGATCAACATAACGATCCGTCACCAAGCCATTGCGCTCCGCATAATTTCTAACCATTGGTGGCATCACCAATCTATTTTTTACGCAAAGATTGCCGATCTGGCCGGCTGAAAAAAGTTTGGAGTATTTCATATAGT
>CAIOJG010000015.1 GCA_903858555.1 Candidatus Magasanikiibacteriota bacterium | reverse complement strand
GCTCTAGCCAGCTGAGCTAAAGGCCCGTTTATAGTGCACATTGTATAATATGCACTCGTTTTTGTCAATTATTTAAACCATTTACCCGGCTGCCAAGGCGCGCCGAGTTTGGCCAACAACCATCTGTCCAAACCATACCAACCGGCGTTCTTCCAAGCAGTAATTAATAGAAACTCAATAAATAAAAGCTGTGTATTAATACTCAAGGTACCGGCCAACAAATAATTTATATTCATAAAAGCTCCAAAAACTGAAGCAATGCCAGTAAATAATCCCAAAATTAAAGCAATACCAACCAAAAGCTCTCCATAAGTAACCAGATACGAAAAAAAATGAGCATGCGGCAAGACCACATTTTGCACAAAAGCTCCATACCAAAAAGACACATCTGGATGAGCACCCCCCATTTTTCCAAGCGTTCCATTTAAAAATCCAGTTATAGCCGTCCCAGATTGTTCACCAATCCAGGTCGGATTAAATAATTTTTCCCAACCGGCGTTAAACCATTCATACCCTACATACAAACGCACCGCCAACCATACCCAAGCAAACTGTGTTGAAGAAAAAATAAATCTAAATATTTTAGCTTGTTTGATGTCGACTTCGCTCATAGATTTTTAATTAAATTTAAAAAATTATTGTGAGACAGCGGTCGCTGTTTGAGTTGAAACAGGTGCTTGAGAATCAGTCGGTGGTGCGACAGGAGGTTGAACGGAGACTGCTGGTTCTGCTACTGTAACTGGAGTTTGGACAGCAGGTTCTGTGACGACCGGCACAACAACTTCTGGAGTAGGAGTAACAGAAATTACCGGAACCGCCGGAGCAATAACAGGCTCGGATGAAGATGGACTAACCTGTGTATTTTCTAAGACTGAAGTGGTACTTACGGTACTAGAAGCGCTAGAAGTGTTTTGATCATTTACTACCGATGCTGACACAGAAACCGTAGAAGAATCTAGTGTTAGAGGCGGACTGTCTATTTGATCCTTTCTCTTGGTCACTACCATCCAATCAAAGGTTGCGTTGCTACTGCCACCGCCAAGCTCTTTGACAGTAAACCCTTGTTGGGTTTTTTCGGAAACAAATATTCCTTTGGTGTCATCAGAAGTTAAGGTAATATTAATTTTAAGTGGTGCGGAGAAATCTATCAATTCTTGTTCTGATTGACTGAAATTTATGGTAACTGCGCCGCTAACCAACTGTGATGAGCTAGAGAAAACAAATTCAGAATTTGGAGACTGCATTGCATACATATCTTTTTCACCTTCTGAAGTATTATATCTAGTAATAAATCTTCCCTGATCATCAATTGACCAACGATTATTCTTCCCAGAAATTCCAGCGACGTTTACCAACAAATTTCCTCCGAGATTTAAATCGCCGCCAGCATAGGACAATTGACCACCATTACTTTGAACATTCAAATTTTGAGACGACGAATTTAATGTTACTCCTTGTGCATCCGCTAGTTTTTGTAGATCTTGATGAATGGTCTCCAGATTACTCGACTGATTACTAATCCAACCGGTTCTTACCAAAGCCATTATTTTATCACTACTGGTAGTCGTTGTTGAAAACGAATCATCTAGCGCCACACCAATAATACTAACCACTTTCTGACCATTATCTTTTGTGGAATCATAACGCATCGCATAACCTTTCGTCGACGCTGTCACCAGTAAATCACCGCGTTTGATAGCCCCATTTTCATCAGAGACTTTTACCGGCACACGTCCAACCATGGCCATTACTGCGGTGTTAGATGTCTTTCCATTACCAACCACGATGGTTGGATTGGTAGAAATTACACCGGCAACATCAGAGCTATAACTTTCACTACTGCGACGATAACTATCTATATTGCTAGGATCTACCACGACCACATCTCCGGCTTCAGCATAATCATCCACTGCGATATCCACCCGTTCGGCCAAATCACCAGGAGTACCAGGGGTACCAACTGTAGCCGAAGTAGCATAAAGAGTACCACTAGCCCTAACATCACCATTAGTAGAAACAGAAAATGCCGGGACGCCATTACTACGTAAAGATAGCAAATAAGTATTTGTTGCCGGCACCGCATTGATTGCATCAAATATAAATGAATTTACTGTCGTGCTCGGAGCTAGATTATTAAACAATGTAGTGGTTGAAAAACTCAACGTATTAGTAGCGGTTCCTGACATGCCAAAATCTCCATGCAATAATAAACCGCCGTTACCAATATTCAAACCACCTCTTACGGTAACATTTCCACCAAAATCTGCCACTGACAAAACAGTTAAATTTGAAATTTTAGCCCCACCAATTTCGCTGTTAGAAATAGCTGCGCCTGATACATCCACCACTTCAAACGTACTTGGAGTAGCAAATGCACCATTAGAAGAAATATAAGCGTAATTACCAGAGACCACTACCGACTGTGGATCATATAAAGAAGCTCCACCACCATCAGCAATTCGTCCACTTAAAACTGGATTTGTAGAACTAGAGACATCAACAATCTGTAAATAATTAAAACTGGAAACATACGCATACTTACCAGATACAAAAACTGAAGTCGGTGCCGATAAAAATGTATTATTCTGGATATTACCTTTGTGAGTAGGACTTGTCGGGTCCGAGATATCAACTATTTCCAATATATTTAAAGCATTTGAAGTAATATAGGCATAATTACCAGAAACATAAATGGAACTTGGAGTATTAATTTCAGCACCGCCCGCGCCATTTATTAATGAACCTTTATGTTTTGGATTGGCAGGATCGGAAATATCTATAATTTCCAAAGTAGACACCGTAGACAATCCGTCTGAAACTACATAGGCATAATTACCAGAAACATAAACACGTTTAGGAGTATTTAAAAACGGCGCAACTCCACTTCCATCCACAATAAAACCTTTATGTTTTGGATTGGCAGGATCGGAAATATCTATAATTTCCAAAGCATTATCAACTAATGAAGTTACATAAGCATAATTTCCTGAAACAAACACCGAACTTGGACCGTTTAATTTGGTTGGCAACAATGTATTATCCAACTTGCCTTTAAAAGTCGGATGAGCTGGGTCGGAAATATCAAAGACTTCAAAAACATCACTTCCGACTGATACTATATAAGCATAATTTCCTGAAACATAGATCGAAGTTCCTTCTAAGATTGACCCGCCATCCCCGCTACTTATTTTACCTTTGTGGACAGGGTGGGCCGGGTCCGAAATATCT
>CAIOJG010000014.1 GCA_903858555.1 Candidatus Magasanikiibacteriota bacterium | reverse complement strand
CCAAGGTACGCAGAACGAATCCTGTTGATGCCATATGAGATTAATTAATGTGAATTATTTTTTACCTTTCATTTCCTCGTCCTCATCTTCCTCGGTTTTTTCTTCGAGATCTTTTTTAGCCATTTTTTGAGCTTCCTCAATATCTTTGGCTTTGCCGTCTTTCAGAATCTTGGCTGCCTTTGCAGTCAATTTTTCTGCATATTTCTCGGCCTTTTCTTCTTCGTCCAAGCCCTCGTCACCATCTGGTTCTTTTTCCTTGCCAGCTTTTCCGCCAATTTCTTTCAAATCAACGTGTTTCACGCTACCCATAAGTGCAACGAAAGCTGTGCGCTGTACGTCGGACAAACCTAGCATGAAATTAATGACTTCTGCTTTACTAGCCCCCAAAAATCCTGTGTTCTTTTTGTCGCTGACCATGAGTTTGTCGGCAACTTCGGACAGTTCGATTTTTGCGAGTTTTTCTGTCAATAATTGATTACTTGCAGCCAATTCGTTGAACTTCTCAACGGTGACTTCTTCTGCCAAAGTTTCTGCTGCCTTTGGTTCTTCCACAGGTGCTTCTTCTGGCTTAGCTACTACCTCGGCAACCTCTGGGGCTACTTCGGCTTTTTCTTCTTCCGGTAATTCTTCGGAAAGCTTTGTTAAGAGCGCTTTATCCGCTTTTGACACGAATTTGCGACTCTTATATTCTGACAATAATGCTTTGAACATAAGTTTGTTAGTTAAATTATTATTTACTTCACTCAACGAGATTGGCGCTTGGCCTTTCATCGCTGGTGTATTTGTTAAAGCCAAACCTATAAAGACGTTGCTGACAGTTTTACCCGACTCATGGTGAGGGTATTTTGGTGCCAGTTCCACCGATACAAATTTGAATAAATTTTTACTCACTTTTTCTATACCTAGCTCGGTCCATTCAACCTTGGCGATCAAGCGTACTTGCTTGTGGCCTTTGGCATCTAAATCGCGCTTGATATACAGACCTTTAATCCAACCGGCAGCTTCACTGCCCCGATTATGCTCTAAATTCACCTGAATTTCAGTACCATAGGTATTGTCATCAAAGTGAGTGACATAATCTTTCAACATTTGGTCGGTAATTTTTAAACCTCTATCTTGAATTATTCCCACGCGCAAAACTTCTATATCACTAACTTTCCCGTCACCGTGTTCCAGTGCCGAGAAAAAGTATAGGCGTGCTGATGTGTTTTCTTTTAGAACATTCATATATAAATAAAAAGCCACCTTGTTGGTGGCTTTAATGTAAGCTCGATCCGTTTAAACTATTTTGTCTAGTCTATTTTGCCCATCCCTTTTCCTTGAAAAAAAGGGCTGTGTCTTCATTCAAAACGTATTTTTTACCTTTGATGTAGACTTCTGGGTCGCATGCAACATCGCCGTGCTTCACATTGCAAACCATTTCGATTTCCATCTGTGCTACATCTTCTTGCAATGCCGGTGCTGTTTCAACCTCTGGGATATCCTCAACTTTTGGTGGTACAGTTTCCTCAATTTGAGGTTCTGGCTCAACCGGTGCAGTTGCCGCAACAGTTGGTTCGACAACTTCTTCATCAGTTTCGGGTTCTATGTCACCGCTTCCGGCTTCCATAGCTTCGCCTTTTGCTTCTTTGTCTGCATTTAACAAACCGAGCAATTTAAGTGAACCCAAACGATTATCAAACTTTATTCCGCGAGCTGTAAGCTCTGATTTTATTTCTTCGTTATTCATATGCGTATATTATAACATTATAAAAATTTTTAAACAATCAAATCTTTTTATCCACAGTTTTGCTTTCACACAATTCGCCAAGGCACTCGACCCTTATAATTTTTTTGCAGTGGCGACAATATATTTCAACAATGCCATCGGATATGGCCTGTTCAAATAACATATGGAAACATTGTGAACAGCGTACTTTTCTCATATTTGTAAACTTGTCAAGTCTTTAAACGTGGCCTAGTGGTAGTGCTTTCTTTAAATTCTTGAAAGCGTTCACAACCGGTCGGCCATCAATCAAATCAAAGTTATCCATGGCAGACTTTGGTATCGGGTCAAGTGGCAGTTCTTTTTCCTTTTCATCTTCGGTGGTAATTGGAATCCATACGCCGCGACAACCGGAATGTACTATATCGAGATTGGCAAATGGATCGTCCGCTGTGATTACTCGGCCATCTAGTGTCAAACACATTTCACAAGTTGCACCATCAATCACTTCACTGCGCTGAAACTTCACAATCGAATCAATATAGTTTGTAAAAATATCCATGCGACCGCGGTTAATTGCTTGGCCAACGATTGTATTGGAAATGCTTTGTTTCATTGCATCGGCTGCTTTCTGTACTTCATCGCGCACTGCGGTGACGATTGCTGCGTTTGAGGCATCGGCATTTTTAGCTTTAGCAACGATACTCTGTGCCGCACCCTCTAACTTGCCGACTACGCCTTTGGTCAAATTATCTACTTCCATTGCTTTCAAATCTGCCTGTTCGGTCGTCAGTGGTGGTCGTTCAATCGGTAATCCACCACGCACGCCCTCTGGTAATGCTTTGTTGAGTTCGTTCACAGCTACTCCACGACCATAGTTTTGACCCTCTGAAATGGCCTGTGCGATGGCTTGGCGTATCTGTTCGATAGTATCAGCGGCTAACACTCCAATGCTTATCAAAATACCCATTTCTAGCTTTTGGCGTGTCTGCTCGGTGATGTGTTTAGTCGCGTTGTCTGTTGCATCTCCGAAGTCTTTATCAAACTTGCTTTGCAAATCATTAAACTTCTGATTCAAATTTTCCATGCTCAAACGCTTCTCTTGCATGGTCAAAGCGCGAAATGGTTCGTATTTCTGTTCAGCTAACAATGCAATGTCCTTTTTTTTTTCTTCTTCCATTTTGGTGTTGTCTACTTTGGACTGGTCGCCAGTGCTAGGCTTGCTCGATCCATTCTTTGGGTTCAATGCTGGCAGAACTGCGACTGGATTGAATGGACCAACTGGACCAACTTTGCCCGATTTGGTCAAAGGGTTTTGTGGTCTAGTGACGTTGGTTTCTGGTGATGCCGGTGGAGTAGTAGCATTTTTAGCATCTTCCGGGGCTTGTGTGATAGCTTCTGCGGAATCCTCGGCAGTAGCCACATCATCATCACTAATTTCTGGCAGTTTGAACATTTTGTGGACATATTGCACAAAAGACGGGTCATTGCGGATCATACCGGCATCGTTGAGTGTTTTTAGTACTGTACTCATCTCGGTAAAATCAATATCACCCAATGGATTAAATTTAAGTTCTGGCACATCGGCATCATCACCAAAGTTTAATTTGACCATCGGCTTGATTACCTGTTGGGTTATCTGTTCAGCGATATATTGGCATTTATCTTCAACGTGCTTCAAAAAGAAACTGGACAAATCTTTGGACAATGCCAAAGAACCCGTGCCGTCTTGGCCTAGGTTCAAAAACGATGCCAAAATTGTCATCAAAATCATTGAGTTGTGGTGGTTCACAGTTTGGATCATGTCCGCACCCTGTGTGCCACGGCCTTGTGGGGTTAAGATTTCCACTTTCCACTGGGATGATGGCAAAACCATATACCCCTGTTCATTGGCACGCATATTGGCTGCCAATTCCTGTGCTTTTTGTTTGTCTGCTGGCCCGAATCCGTCCGGCATTGTAATCACTGGCACACCCACGCCCATGCGTTCAGCGGCGATACCCTGAATACGATATAAAACATCTTTTAACTTATAATGTTTGTATGCAGCGCGCAAAACAGATTGACCGGTCACATCATCTCCCTCTTTGTCGTTTGTTAAAATCAAAAGTTTCTCCAATGGTATTTCGGCATATGCTTTTGTAAATTCATCAGTACGAATAATCTGGGTTATGCCCGGTTCACCGTTGCTCATTCTCCAACGGAAAATTGAGCGCGGTATGCGCGGTGCTAAATCAGCAATAACAGCTTTGCCATCTTGCATCTCCCAAAGAATTTCAAATACATAATGCCCAAAATCAAAATAAGCGAGAGCTTCACGCAAAAAGTCTTTCCAACTGCGTTTCATTTTAAATAAAGAGTTCTCAACGAAATCCACGATCTCATCATCTTCACCCTCAATACGCCATTCAGTGGCTAAAATAGGGGTTTTGATAGCGTTTAGTGCGGCTTTGACTGCGCCATCAGTTCGGCGCATTTCCTCAATAATTCTGACACGACTTTCGTCGCGCATTGCACTGTTAAATTCTTCATAAAAAAAACCACTCCATCGCTGTGTGCCGGAGTCGCCCCATACAGTTTTCATCTGCTTCAATGTCAGTTTGGCTGGGTCTTCAATATAACTTCCCGGACTCAAACCATTTTCCATGCTTTGACTATTTGCTGGTGGAATTGGGGGCATATTTTAGAATTGTTCTTTAAATAGATTTCCGCCAATACTAGGATTAGAATCGGCACTATTGTTATTATACACCGACAAATTGGTTTCTGCCAAACTTCCGGGGTCATTCAATTCAAAAACCATTCTCATCATCATCATATCCGAGAAATCTGGTGAACGTCCGAGCGCTTGACGAATTTCATCTTTGCTTATCACAGCAACTTTGTTCTCGGTGTCAAGGTTCTTCTCTTTGATTTGCTCTAAATCTTCGATGATTGTATCGCGCTGTTGTGGTGTCACACCTGAACCTTGCTGATTGTCGGAAAAGTCAATACCAACTTCTCTGTCGCGTGCCATATCTGCCAGTTTAAAATAGCACTGTGTTTTTAAATTGGTAAAGTTGCGCAATAATGTTTCGCTAAAGTTTATTACCTTGCCACCGTTCAAAAATCCATAGCAACCGGGCAATCCGTCTACCACACCACCACCAACACCATCTTCATCAACTACGATATGACTGCGCCCGATATTATGAACCATTGATAGCTGATTTGCCTTGTCTACAATGTCATTGGTACCACAATATAACATTTCAATGATTTCGCGTAACTGCAAGCCTTCCCAGCGGCCAATTACAGTTTTATCCGATCCATGCCGTGCCACATCAATACTCAAATATCTGTCATATTTTCTATGTGGTTTCAAAACTTTATTGGTAAATAAGTCACCAATAGTTTCAAAATCAAACATCTTGGTCGGATCGTCATCGTACTCCCAATTGCCGTTCAAAAGACGTTCGCGGCTGTTTGTATCTAAACGCTGCAACTGCTCGATGTACGATGCTGGCAAGTGCGGATTATCGCGTGCTAAAGCCTGAACGAATTTGCGGTATGTTGGCAATCGTTTATCTTTCCACGGTTTATAGAAATCTGAATAAACGTGATTCTTT
>CAIOJG010000013.1 GCA_903858555.1 Candidatus Magasanikiibacteriota bacterium | reverse complement strand
GATAAGTTTAAAAAACAGCTGAAGTTAGCGATAAACATCGGGTTGAAGGTGTCTAAAAAGGCTGTTGAAAGGAATCGAGCAAAAAGGCAGGTGACGGAGGTGTTGCGTGAGGTGATGAAAAAGGATGGAATCAAAATTGGGTATTACCTATTTTTTGTGGCCAAACCAGATATAAAAGATAAAAAATTTGCTGAAATTAGCGAAGAAGTAAAATTATTATTGCAGCGGGCGAAGGTTTTGGTATGAAAAAAATCTTAAAAAAAATAATTGCTTTACCACGTTTGCCAATTATTTTTTTTATTTGGATATATCAAAAAACAATTTCTCCGGATCATGGTCCACTAAAATATTTTTTTCCACATGGTTACTGTCGGTTTTATCCGAGTTGTAGTGAATATGGAAAACAAAGTATAAAAAAACACGGCTTGGTGATTGGTTTGCCCAAAGCCGTGTGGAGGGTAATCAGGTGTAATCCTTGGAATGATGGTGGAGTTGATCTGCCTTAATCTAAAATTTCTATAGTTTTATTTTTGCTCGTCGCACCCGCGGCGATTTTTATTTTGCTTTTTGAGATGTCGAAATGTTCGGCGAGAAGTTTTATTAGAGAGTCATTGGCTTTGCCATCAACTGGTGGGGCGGTGAGTTTTACTTTTAAAGTACCATCGGCCATTTCGCCAACTACTTCATTTTTGGATGAGCGTGGTAGGACGCGAATTTTTATTTTCATACTATCCTCGCAATTCTTTTAGTATATTTAAATCTTCAACCACTTTGTCATGCTCGGTTTCCAGATAATAATTTATATCTTTCAATTTTTTATTATTTATCATCGCCTCAAACCCGGCTTTGCCAATTAACCCCTCGCCAATGTGGTCATGGCGATCTTTGTGGCCACCAAGTTCGATTTTGCTATCGTTGCAATGGAACATTTTTAATTTGTCTAGTCCGACAGTGTCATCAAATTTCTTTAGAGTTTGTTCTAAAACTTTTGGATTGCGAATGTCATAACCTGCAGAAAATGCATGTTGAGTGTCGTAACAAATGCCAATATTATATTTTTTTAATTTTGGATGGTGAACCATTTTTGCTAACTCATCAAAAGTACTGCCAATATTTCCAACAGCACCAGCGGATATTTCGATTAAAAATTGGGCCGAGCCTTTGTAACCTTTAAGGGTTTGTTCTAGACCATCGATGAGCTGTACAAACCCGATAGATTCGCCTAGGTCTTTGTAACTGCCCAGATGGGTCATTACATAGCTGGCGCCAATCTGTGAGGCACGTTCGAGCTCTTCACGCACTACGGCTGATGAACCGTGTTTAATCTTTGGATTGGCACTGGCGAAGTTTATAAAATAAGGGGTATGAACGACCCATTCTTTTTGATTGTATTCTTTGCAGAGAAATTTAAATTCGTCAGCAATTGGTTTAGTAATTGGATTGACATGGCCGCCGCGAGGAGAGCGGGTAAAAATCTGAAAAACTTCGCCACCGAGGTCGGCAGAATTTTTTGGGGCGTTTACGAGGCCGCCCGCAATAGAGACATGGGCACCAAAGTACATATTTTTTTGTTATTTAAATTATTCGGTTATTTTTACAAACATCCTGATAAAATTGAGCCGATGGTCTGGCGATGCGGTCAAAATTTTTATAGTCCACTTCATATAATCCAAACTTCGGATGAAAACCTTCAGCCCATTCAAAATTGTCTATTAGTGACCAGTGAAAGTATCCTTTTACATCTGTACCTTCTTTAATAGCGTGGTGAACATTTTTTAGAATTTCGTTTATATACCAGGAACGATGTTGGTCGCCACGATCGGCCAAACCATTTTCAGTGATGTAAATTGGTTTGTTGTATTTTTTTAAATCTTTTAGCAAATAATAAATTCCTTCTGGATGCAAACCCCAATTTAAATCAGATTTTTTTTCGTATTCGTGTTGTCTGCTAAAACCGTAGTTTATTTTATTGTGAAAATAATAGTTTAAACCAATAAAATCTTGTTTGTCATCGATAGCTTTTAAAAATCTTTCATTGATCCACCAGTCGGCAAAAAATTTTAAAATGCGATTAATTAGTTTATTTCCAAAAGCTTCAAAATAGATATTATGTTTGGCGATGCCGACTTTATTGTCTGAATCTATTTCTTTTAAAGTATCAAAAGCAAGGCGATGCGCTTTTATTAATTTTTTTATGACTTTGTAATAAGAAATAAAATTTTTCTTTTGTGGCGGCCATATCCCTACCATATAACTGTTGCCACTGTATACCATTGGTTCATTGAGGGTGATCCAAAAATTTACCTCAGTATTTAAATGGCCGGCAGTTTTTTTAACAAAGCGATTAAAATACTCAACGATTTTTGGTGATTCCCAACCGCCGATATCACGAATCCACAGTGGTACTGGCCAGTGCCACAAAGTGACAAATGGCTCAATGCCGTGCGCTCTAAGACTTTTTATAAAATTTAAATAATAATTCAAAGCCGTTTCATCGAAGATCCCTGGTTGTGGTTCAATGCGTGACCAATCTACGGAAAAACGATAAGCATTTAAGCCGAGCTCTTTCATGCAGACAATATCGGCATTGTTGTCTAAAAAAGAATTGGCCGCTTGACCGGAAATATAATCTAATGGATTTTTATTTTGATTTTTTAGTTCCTCTAGACGATGGTGAGATTTTTCCCATTCGCTCCAATCGTTGGTAAGACCACCCTCAATCTGGTGAGCGGAGGTGGAACAGCCCCAGAGAAAGTTGGGTGGGAAATTTAGTTCATTATTTTCGTTTTGCATATTTATTGGTTAGTGCCCAGTATCAAAGCATATATAGACAAATTGTTTAATTGAAGATAAAATATTAGTATAATAAAATTATACATTAATATTGACCAATAAACAACAAAATATGTCAGAAGGCAGAAATAGTTTATTTAATAGCTTTTTACGAAAAACAAATGAGATGCCGCTCGTAGATAGCTGGTTGGATAGACGCGGTGATTGGCTGATGGATAATTCTAAGATACGAGAATATTTGAGACCGATGATTCAGGAGAAAAAACAAAAAATTAAAATTTTAAGTATTGGTTCTGGCAAAGGTCATGAAATTGATTGGTTAGATTCTGTCTTAGAAGGGGCAGATATCACCGGTTTAGACCCAAATGATTTTTGGACTAAGCCGGTGCAAAAAAGATTGGAAACGTCAGGTAAATTTGGTGGCAATACGGCGGAGTATTTACCTCCAGAAGTTAGAGCCGAAGATCTAACTGGAATTGGTGATGAGTCGATGGACGCAATTGTAATGTTTTTTGTATTACACCACATGGATGAAAATAAACATGGAAAGACCATGCAAGAAATGAATCGGGTTTTGAGAAAAGGTGGTCTAGCATTTATTTCTGAAGACATTGTGGAAAATCAACAGGAAAGAGGTCTGACCGTAAAACAAGATCGTCTGTTAAATGCGGAAGTTTCCAGCGATAATCCTCATAATTATAGAAGTCAAAATGAATGGAAAGAATTTTTTGAACGGTATGGCTTTAGAGTAAAAGATTATAATGAAGTACAACCTGATAAAGTAAGAAATGGATTCTTCGTATTAGAAAAGATTGAAGATTTGGAAGAACAAAAAAGCACCATTTAAACGGTGCTTTTTTAGTTTTAAATTATTTTACAATTTTTTCAGTCAAGAAGGCAACAACTTTTCGGTTTTGAATAGTGGCAGCTAGTGTATCCAATACATCGCGACGTTCCAATGCTTCCAAAACTTTTGGATCATTTTCGTAAGTCACTTTGATAACCTCGATTTCTTTGTCCATTTCATCTTTTTCTACCTTGATATCATTTTCTTTAGCGACTTGGCGAGAAACCAAAGCGGCTTTGACACGCATCATAGCGCGCTCAGTAAAGTCTTGACCAATTTCTTCTTCAGTCTTCTTGATATCGGACATGTATTTTTCCATAGTGATGCCCTGTTGTTCCAAACTACCTTTTAGTTCGTGGAACATTTTTTGTTTTTCAGCGGTCAGTAAAACACTTGGAATTTCATCAAATTCAGATCCAGCCACAGTTTTTTCCAAAATTTCAATTTCCAATCTTTGAGCTTCTTTGTTTTCTGCTTCTTTGGTGAGGTTGGTCTGCAAAATTTCTTTGAGAGCGATCAAACTTGGTTGGCCGAGTTTGGCCGCGAATTCATCATTGATTTCTGGATATTCAATAGAATAAACTTCGTTGACATTGATATGGAAATCCATGGTTTTTCCAGCCAAATGTTTTTGATAATGTTCTTCTGGAAATTTGAGAGAAAATTCTTTGAATTCACCTTTTTTCACACCAATCAATTGTTCGGCAAAACCTGGAATGTAGTGTGGTTCAGAAAGATAAACTTGGTGCTTTGGAGCTTGACCGCCTTCGACCGGTACTTTGTCTTGAGTCATATTCATCGCGACCTCTACTTTGTCTTCTTTAGTAGCTGCACCTTCTTTGACGACTTCTTTACCTTGCATTTTGCGCAAGTTTTCCAAAACTTCATTCATCTGTTTTTCGTCTACAGTGACATCTTTTTTAGCAACACTGATTTTAGAAAGATCGGCCAATTTTACTTTTGGTAAAAGGGCAGCTACGGCTTTAAAAACAAAATCATTGCCTGGAGCCATTTTTTCAATGGTAATTTCCGGCATGCCGATAGTATCGATATTTTCAGCAAGCACAGCGGCGTGATAATTTTTTTCTACGATAGATTGCATTGCTTCTTCGAGAATTTTAATCTCTCCAAGATTCTGTTTTACGATTTCATAAGGAGCTTTGCCGGCACGGAAACCGTGGATGGCAGCACGTTCAGAAAGGCGAGTGGCTGCAGCTAACATGTCTTTTTCATAGTCGGCTGGAGCGACGGTGACACTGAGTTCTACCTGAGATTTGTCGAGTTTTTTTAGAGTTTGTTGCATAAATTCAAGTTAAAATTACGAGTGGATTCTAACTTAAATTAAAGGAAAAGTCAACCGTGGGATTGACTTATAAACTGAATGATTTATATTATAATCGTTTCCTAGTGTGTACTAAATAGTGTTCAACCGTTAGAATCGGAGGGGCAGATGGTGAGCAAGCGCCTGAATTCGCAAAATATCAACACGGTCGAAGCGTTGTTCATGCTCGCGGCGGTGGGGTGTTTTGCGGTGAAGTTCCTGACTCGCGAAGCGGTCGAGTTCGGCAAAGTCCGTTTCAAAAACCGGAAAAAGCAGTTTGGAAATTTCTTCGAGATGGAGGCTTGAGCCGTGCTCGCCCCGACTGAATCAGTGATGAGGAAGTCGGGGCGCTGGGGATTGGGAAATAAAAAACCACCCGTTACCAACCCATGCCTACAAAGTTTGTAGTTATGGGTTGCGGGTGGTTTTTATTTTATATTATTTTACCAACAAACCTACAATCAATAGAGCTACGATATTAGCAACTTTAATCATTGGGTTGATACTTGGACCAGCAGTGTCTTTGTATGGATCACCAACGGTGTCACCAGTGACAGCGGCTTGATGAGCAAAGGAGCCTTTGCCACCATAGTTACCAAGTTCGATATATTTTTTAGCGTTGTCCCAAGCAGCCCCACCAGTAGTCATAGAAATAGCTACGAAGATACCAGTGATGATTGTGCCAACGAGTAAACCGCCTAAAGCTTCAACACCCAAGAAGTAACCAACCAAAATTGGAGTGACAACTGGAATCAAAGACGGCACTAACATTTGTCCGATAGCACCTTTGGTAACGATATCTACGGCTTTAGCATAGTCTGGCTTTCCTGTACCTTCCATGATACCAGCAATCTCGCGGAATTGGCGACGAACTTCTTCTACTACTTGTCCGGCTACTTTACCTACTGATTCCATCAACATGGCACCAAATAAGTAAGGCAACAAACCACCGATAAATAAACCAACTAAAACTTTTGGATCGTTAATCATGAATTTAACAGTGTCTGGAAGTTTGTGGGTGAAGTCTGCAAACAAAACTAATGAAGCCAAACCAGCGGAAGCAATAGCGTAACCTTTAGTCACTGCTTTAGTAGTGTTTCCAACCGCATCCAAAGGATCAGTAACATTGCGTACATCTTCGGAAAGTTCTGCCATTTCAGCAATACCACCAGCATTGTCGGTGATAGGACCAAAAGCATCAATAGTAACGATGATACCGGTCAAAGATAACATACTAACAGCAGCAATAGCCACGCCGTACAAACCAGCCAATGAATTTGCACCCATCATTGCGGCCATGATCAAAAGAACAGGTAACGCAGTAGATTTCATAGAGACGGCTAAACCAGCAATCACATTGGTACCATGACCAGTAGTAGAAGCTTTAGCAATGTGTTGCACTGGAGCAAATTTTGTAGAAGTATAATAGTCGGTCAAAGCTACCATGGCGGCAGTTAAAATTAAACCGATAACAGATGACAAGAAAAGATTTACAACGCTGTATCCATCTAGACCACTCATTAAATATTTTGTGGCTGGATAAAAACCAATTAAAGCAAAAACACCGGCAGCGATTAAGCCTTTGTATAAAGCAACCATCACATTTTTATCTTCACCCAAGCGGATAAAGAAGGTACCAACAATTGAAGCAATAATAGAAATACCACCAAGCATTAAAGGATAAACAATTACATTAGAGTTGCCTGGGAAAAGAAGTGATCCCAAAACCATCGCGGCAATAGTAGTAATAGCGTAAGTTTCAAAAAGATCGGCAGCCATACCAGCACAGTCACCAACATTATCACCAACGTTGTCAGCAATAACCGCTGGGTTGCGTGGATCATCTTCTGGAATTCCTTTTTCTACTTTACCTACCAAGTCAGCACCAACATCGGCAGCTTTGGTAAAAATACCACCACCGATACGAGCAAAGACAGAAATCAAACTACCACCAAAACCTAAACCAATAAGAGCGGAAATATCGTGAGTCAAATAATAAAAACCAGAAACGCCCAACAAGCCTAAACCAGAAACTAGCAAACCAGTAACTGATCCGCCTTTTACAGCAACGTCTAAAGCAGCGGAAAATCCTTTTTTAGCGGCCTCAGCTGTGCGTACGTTGGCTTTCACAGAAATCAACATGCCGATTGTTCCAGCTAATCCGGAAAGTACCGCACCAACCAAGAAACCAAAAGCGGTCATCCAATCAATACCAATACCGAGTAAGATAAAAACCACGACAGCTACATAGGCGATGGTTTTATACTGACGAGACAAGAAAGCTTTTGCGCCATCTTCGATAGCGCGAGCGATGGCCTGCATACGATCATCACCAGCTGGCTGCTTGAGTACCCAACGAATCAGGACGCCTCCGTAAATTACGGACAATAGCGCCGGTAAAATACCACATAACACTATAATCATAAGTGCTAGAAGTTAATTAATAATTAAATTAAATAAGGCTTTTTGAGGTTGCCTTGGAGCCTATATTATGCTAAAATAGGCAAACCGTCAAGGTATGAAATATAACATTTTATATAAAATTTTACGTTTTTTTGTCTATGTTAAGCGGTTTTTTTGGTGGATAGGCCAAAAGACCCTTTTTGTATTTTACAGTTTTTTTAACCGATTTCTAGGTTTTTTTGGGATAATTGGTCATAAAATCAATCAGTTTTTAAAAAAGACCGGTATTCGCACCGGCGGTGGATCATTGGCGCGCGACATAATTCAACCGGTGATTTTTGTTTTACTATTGATAATCGCTGCGCCACAAACGAAAGCCTATACCCAAACCAGTACTTTTTTACCAGGCCAAAATACTTTGGCCTTTGGTTTATTTTCAGATAATTCGGATTATAGTTTTGAAGATGTCCAAGTAGAACAAACTCCGACCGCACAAAATAATGATAATGGTTATGACTGGCGTTCAGGTGTGATTGGGGCGGATAATTTGGCGACTGATCAAATTGTTTATGATCAAGATTTGGTTGGGACTTATGCCGGCGGTATGACGATTAACAATCCAAATATTATGACCGGTAGTGTCAGTAGCGGTGGCTCGGGTCGAAAGAGCGCGACTGAATATGTGATTGATACCGGGGATTCACTCAATGGCATTGCCAATAAATTTGGGGTAGATGTGGCTACGATTTTATGGCAAAATGGTTTGACGGCAAAATCTAAATTAAAATTAGGACAGAAATTAATTATTCCACCAGCGGTTGGGGTGATGCATATTGTAAAAAGCGGAGACAGTCTTTTGAAGATTGCTAAAATGTATAGTGCTAAAGCAGAAGATATCGTTCGCTTTAATAATTTAGATCAAAATGGAAAAGATTTGCGTGTTGGTGAAACCATAATGGTACCGGGTGGGGCGCAACCACAAGCGGCTGCGCCGGTAAAAATGGCAGTGAAATTGCCAGCAGGTGTAGTAGTAAAAAATGGAAAATTCTATAAGAATGGAAAAGCATATATTGTAGAACAAGAAACCTATGGTGAAGTAATCACGCCGCCATCTTCTGAACGAGCACCAAGTGCGTCTGGTTTTATTTGGCCATCTGGAGCTCACATGATCACTCAATATTTTGGTTGGACTCATCACGCTATCGATATCGCTGGACCGTTTGAAACTCCGACATATGCTTCCAAAGCCGGTACAGTAGAAAAAGCGCAGTGTGGTTGGAATAGTGGTTATGGTTGTGAAATTATTATTGATCACGGTAATGGTATTAAAACTTTGTATGGTCACTCTTCGCGTTTGTTGGTATCTGTCGGAGATGAGGTTGAAGCTGGTCAAACAATCGCTTTGATGGGTAACACTGGAAACGTGCGTGGTATCACCGGTATCCACTTGCATTTTGAAGTTATAGTAAATGGCGCACGTGTGAATCCGTTGGGGTATGTGAGATAGTCAAAGCCTTGATTTTTTCATTATTTTTTGGTAAGCTGTAAAAACAATTGGTACCGTCGTCAAGCAGTAAGACCAAGGTCTGCAAAACCTTTATGCGTGGGTGCAATTCCCACCGGTACCTCAAAACCCACTTTTTAGTGGGTTTTTTGTTGACTATTATTAATTTTGGATGTACTATTTTTGGGTATTTATCTCGACAGCAACAAGGCTGTCGTGATCGGTCGTCTTGATCATTCTGGAGGTGTCTCATGGCCGAACAGTCGACGAAAGAGGTTGATTTTAGTCCACGTGAACATGCGCGGAGGCGTCAGCAAGAAAAACGCAAAGAGTTGCACAAGAACATTGAGCGTGGTCGGCGCAAGCGCAAGCGGTGTTCGCCGACGCATCAACGCCGTTGATCCACAGAAAGATTGATTGACACAAGGGCGGAGCTAGAATCCGCCCTTGTGTCGCTCCGCCCCAGCACTGTTGTTCAGTGTTTTTTTATTGCTTAAAAATAAGTTTAAGGGTAAAATAAGAACAAATATTTTTTATGAAAAAATTTGTAATTATTGACGGTAACGCTATCATTCACCGCGGATACCACGCTATTCCACCGATGCATACCAAAGACGGAAAAATGGTGAATGCGGTGTATGGTTTTACTTCGATGTTGCTAAAAGTTTGGAAAGATTTAAAGCCGACGCACATGTGTGTTAGTTTTGATGTGGCCGGTGGAACTTTTCGCAATGTAAAATACGATAAATATAAAGCAACGCGCGTGAAGGCGGATCAGGAACTTTATGATCAAATTCCTTTGGTGCATGAATTGGTGGAGGCTTTTAATATTCCAATTTTTGAGAAAAAAGGTTTTGAGGCTGATGATGTGATTGGAACGGTGGTGAAAACGGTTGAGTCTGATGTGGACGAGGTGTATATTGTGACGGGCGATATGGATACCTTGCAACTCGTGGATAAAAAAATAAAAGTTTATACTTTGCGTAAAGGTATGAACGATATTGTGATATACGATATTGATGAAGTGAAAAAACGTTTTGGTTTTGGACCGGAGTTGGTAGTGGATTATAAAGCTTTGCGTGGTGATACTTCAGATAATATTCCGGGCGTGCCAGGGATTGGTGAAAAGACTGCGACGGATCTGATAGTGAAATTTGGAAATTTGGATGAGATTTATAAAGTGGTAGAAAAAGAAAGTAAAAAAGAAAAAAGTGAATTGTTTAGCGCGAGTGTTTTGAAAAAAATGGTAGAGGGGCATGAAAGCGCAACGATGAGTTACGAATTGGCAACGATAGATTGCGCGGTGGCAGATTTAAATTTTAAATTGGAGGATGCGGTGTTGGAAAATTATGATCGCGAAAAAGTGGTCAAAATATTTCAGAAGTTTGAGTTTGTTTCTTTGTTGAAAAGAATTCCTGGGGCCGAAGTCGAAGCGGCGGAAGTGGCTAAGCCGGTAAAACATAAAAAAATATCGGATTTTATTTTTACTGAAGTTCAAGATAAAAAAGAAGTAAAAGAAATTTTTCAAAAAATAAAAGATCAAGGAAAGTTTTCCTGTCGGGCAATTTTAAATGGTAAGGATATTATTACCAGCCAGTTGCTCGGATTGAGTGTGGTGGTGGGCGAAGCTGGTTTTTATATTAAAGATAGTTTGGTGGCCGATTTTTGGCCGATTTTTTCTGAGGAAAAAATTGAGTTAATTGGGCATGATTTAAAACAATTGGTGAAAGCAATTTATTGTAATGCTAAAGATTTGAAAATTAAAAATCCACTGTTTGATGTAATGATTGGGTCTTATTTGCTTAACCCTGGCACACGCGCTCATGATGCGGCCAGTGTAGTTTTAAAAATTTTAGGTAGAGAATTAGCTGTGGGAAGTGGTCAAGAAAGTTTATTTGGAGTGGATACGAAAGCGGTAACGCAAGAATTATTTTTGGTTTCTCAAACTGTAGAAAAAATAAAAGCGGAATTGGTCAAAACAGATAATTTGGGTTTGATGCAAAAACTGGAAATGCCACTTTTGATTGTATTGGCGCAAATGGAGTTAAACGGGATTGCGGTGGATTTGGAAATGCTCCAAAAACTTTCCAAAGAAGTGGCCGAAAGTATTGCTCAGGTTTCTAAAAAGATTTATGAGTTGGCAGGGATGGAATTTAATATTGCTTCACCACTACAGCTGCGAGAAGTATTATTTGAAAAATTAGACATACCTGTTGAGGGAATTAAAAAAGGTAAAACCGGCTTGTCCACTTCAGCGGAACAGCTCGAAAAAATGCACGGTTTGCATCCGATTATTGCCGAGATTGAAACTTTCCGTGAGTTGAGCAAATTGCAAAATACTTACGTGGATGTTTTACCAACTTTGATCAATAAAAAAACTGGGCGCATTCATACTACTTTTAATCAAGCGGTGGCTGCGACCGGTCGTTTATCTTCGTCTGATCCAAACATGCAAAATATTCCGATTCGTACCGAGCTTGGTCGTGAGGTGCGCAAAGTTTTTATTGCAGAGGAAGGTAATACTTTGGTGAGTGTGGATTATTCTCAGATTGAATTGCGCATTGTGGCTTCCATGGCTCAAGATAAAAACATGATGGAAATTTTTGAAAATGATTTGGATATTCATAAAGCCACCGCGGCAGCCATCAATGGTGTGCCGCTCGAAGAAGTGACCAAGGAAATGCGTCGGGCTGCTAAGGAAGTAAATTTTGGGGTGCTCTACGGCATGGGGACTTATGGTTTGAGTTGGCGCGCGGAGATTCCTCATTGGCAGGCCAAAGATTTTATTAAAAAATATTTTGAACAATTTAGTGGAGTTAAAAAATATCTGGATGATACTATTGCTTTTACTAAAAAAGAAGGCTATTGTGAAACTTTATTTGGACGTCGTCGTTATATTCCAGAATTGAACTCACAAAATTTTCAACTGCGTAATGCGGCTGAACGTATGGCGATAAACCACCCGATTCAAGGTACGGCCGCGGATTTGATAAAGATGGCGATGATTGAAGTATTGCCTGAATTAAAAAGTTTTGATGCTAAAATGCTTTTGCAGGTGCATGATGAGTTGGTGTTTGAGTTGCCAAAAGGGAAAGAAAAGAAATTTGGTGAGATGGTAAAGGAAGTGATGGAGGGTGTGGTAAAATTAAAAGTACCAATTCGAGTGGATGTGAATTTTGGACATAGTTGGGGGGAGATGAAATAAAAAATTTAAAAAAGACAACAATAATCACCTTTTTGCTCTCCTCGGCCGCGAGGCCTCAGGATATCGCCTGCGGGCTCAAAACCCGCTCAAAGGTAATTATTGTTGTCTTTTTTAAATTTGGTTGTCATTCGGTTGTCAACTTTTAAAATTGACACTCTCAAAAAAGTTGTAAACTAGATGACAACTAAACGTTGACAAAAGTATGTACTTAATATATACTAAGTACATACTTAATTATACATTATTATGAATACAGTAATAAATATTAAAACCGACTCTAAAATAAAAAAAGCAGCTCAAAAAACTGCTGAAGATTTAGGGTTAAGTTTGAGTGGAGTTATCAATAGTTATCTCCGTCAGTTTGTTCGTAGTCAAACTATTTTTGTAAGTACAAAATTTAGTGAACCGTCAGAGTTATTATTGTCTGCTCTGAAAGAGGCGCAAGACGAAAGGAAAAAAGGTAATGTTTATTCTTTTAAACAACCAAAAGATGCTGTGGATTTTGTGGATAAAATGATTGTTGAGAAAAATAAAAAATAATATGCAGATTGAATATTCGCGTCGGTTTGTAAAAGAACTAAGGAAGGCGCCACGAAAGATTCAAATTGCTTTTAGAGACAGACTGGTTATATTTATTGAAAACGGCGACATTGTATTTTTTATAATGCTTGGAACACATAGTCAATTGTATAAATAAATTTTAAACAAAAAATCCGCGGTAAGTGCCGTGGATTTTTTGTTGTCTTCTTGAGCTCAACAAGAATGGTGGGGTGAAAAAGCGGTCACCACCAGCCGCGTGACTTTTTGTTTATCCAGTGGTCACAAACTGGAATGAGGGTCAGAACCGGTAGGTCACAGCCGGTTGCAAGGTGCCGCTCCACGGGCCATCGTCGAGAGTTTTGGCCACTACCACAAACAGTGCCGCCGAGAATTGGTCGGACAGTTTGTAAGTGGGGCCAACACCCAGCGACAATGAATGCGTGTTGGCCAATCCACCGTGACCGTAGTCGTAGTTGAACTGATACATACCAGCCACCACGATTCCGCTTTTGTCGGTGATGGATACGGTAGCCAACAACGCCACACGCGGCATCGGTTTGAAGGCGGTGTTATCCGTCAACACGCCAAAGAGCACGCCCAGCGACAGACGGTTGGCGACTTTTTGGCTCACGATGCCATACAGTCGCGTGTTGACCGTGCCCGAGTTGATGCCATTTTTGAAAATCACGCTGTAGCCTTCGGCCACGCCCATACTCACACTCGGAGTGTCGGCGAAGGCCTGGATGGATGCCAGCGTGAGAACCGTGGAGATGAAAAGAGTGATGAACTTACACATGGTTGACTCCATTGTTGTTTGCAGTTGAATGTTTTAGACACTGAGGATCTGGATTGCAAGTTCCAGATGCTCTCTGGCCTTTTCTGGGCCATGTTCGGACACGTAATCAATGAGTAGGCGGAGTTTGTTGGTTTGGGTGTTAAATGTCTTTGATTCAATTTCTTCGCCACGAAACTCTTGAACTTCCAGGTTGATGCCGAGAATCTCTTCAACTTTGTGTCTGTAACACAATCTTGGGACTTGTCTTCCACTTTCATAAGCATGGATTGTTGCTTGGGCAACACCAACTTTTTTGCCCAGCTCTTTTTGTGACAATCCGAGCTTTTCCCTAGCTTGGGTCATTTCAACTTTGCTTTTCCCTGTCAATTTGTGGCTTGTGAGCATGTGACCTCCTAGTTTGTTAAAGAACTTCACCAAGGCGAATTGCCCTGATTAATCAGATTATCATATATTTATATACTTGTCAAGCATATCTTGGCTAATATTAGCTAAAATAGAGTCATAAACAACCTGATATATCTAAAAAATCTTGACAAATTTGGCTAATCTTAGTATACTAATATTGTCACTAAAATTATGACAATATGTTAGAAATTCAACTAAAACAGCTTGGATTTAGTAAAAATGAGATCAAAGTGTATTTGGCCTTGTTTGATATTGGTAAATGTAAGGCCGGTCAGATTATTGAAAATACCGGCCTGCATCGTAATTTGGTTTATACTGCTTTGGAAGAGTTAGTGAATAAAGGTTTGGTGGCCAAAGTTTTAAAAAATGGCATAGCAACTTTTTTTGTAAATAGTCCAGAATTAATTTTAAGCATGGTGGAAGAACAAAAAAATATTGCCCAAGAAATTGTAGATACATTAAAAAAGAAAAACGAAGTGGTGCGTGATATTGTGGTATATGAAGGAGAAGAAGGAATTAAGCGCAGTCGCAATCGTGCGCTGCAATATGATGCAGGTGAAACTTTGTATGTGCTTGGTTCGCAAGCAAGTTCTACTCCGGAAATGGAAAGATATTGGCGTCAGTTTCATCTCAAGAGAGAAAAGCAAGGGATTAATTTTAAGATGATGTATGAGAGTGGTGTAAACCAGGCCGATCTGGAATGGCGCAATACATTAAAATTAAGTGAAGCAAAATATTTACCAGTACAAATTGATTTTCCAGTATGGTTTGCTTTTATCAAGGATTATTTAGAGATTGGAATTCCCGGTGACGACCCACTCACTTTTGGTTTGCGCAGCAAAGAAGCGGTCGCGGCTTTTAAACAGTTTTTTAATTATTTTTGGAATCAGGAAGTAACGGTGGAGAATGGCTTTGGGGCTTTAGAGAAGAATATTTATGCAATGTTATCGGAATTAAAATCTGGCGAAGAATATTTTGTACTGGGCGCTTCGGTTGGCCAAGGTGATGAACGAGTACAAAAAATTTATGATCGTTATCACGGCGATAGAATAAAAAAAGGAGTGGTGGTAAATATGTTGGCGTACAAAGATGGTTTTAAAAAAATAATGGACAGATTTGCTTATAGCGGTGATCCGGATTTAAAAGTTAGCCACGCTAAAGAATTTATTTCCGCACCGCCGATTCCGATGCAGATAAATATTTATAAAGATAAAACTTTCTTTATAGTTTATGGAGACGATCCGGCTGTTATTAGTTTTAAAAGACCGGAAATTGCTCAGGTGTTTAAGAACTATTTTGATTCACAATGGAATCAAGAGACTCAGATTTTAAAAGGTAGGGAGGCGTTGAAAGATTTGTGGTTGGAGGGTGTGGATTGTAAAGAGATGCGCTGGATTGGCGCACGTGGATATTTTATGGATGCTTTTCCAGAATTGTTTAAAGAGATAGAGATAAAAGCCAGAAAAACCAAGGGAGTAGTCTGGAAAAATGTGGTAGAAGAAAATGTAAAAGGACATCCGATAACTAAATTTCCTTGGGCTCAAACAAAATACAATTTACCTAAAACTAAAAATCCTATAGTAATTTGGTTGTTTGGCAGCAAGGTTTTAATTGTTAATTGGGCTGAAAAAGAGCCAATTATTTTTTGTTCAACCAACAAAACTTTAGTGCAAAGTTATAGTGATTATTTTGACGAATTGTGGGAGAGAAAATAGCCAGTTGATTGAAAGTGTTAAAAGTATTACAATGGGGCTACTATGGTGATATACATCTACGGCGAAGATACGTTTCGTAGCCGACAATATTTAAATGAGCAGGTGGAGAAATTTAAACAAGCACGTGATCCACAGGGGTACAACGTGGTATTTTTGGACGCTCAAAAATCTGAACCAGGGAAGATTTTGACCGAGATTTTTTCCATGCCTTTTTTGGCGGAAAAACGTATGATTGTGGTGGAAAATATTTTGTCTATTTCGGATAAAGATTTTTTGAGTGATATTTGTGAAAAAATAAGCGATAAAAAAATCCCGGAAAGTAACATCATAATTTTTTGGCAAGGAGAAAAACTTGGCAAGGTAAAAGAAGTAAAAGAGTTGGACGCAATCTTGAAAAAAGAAAAATACAATCAAGAATTTAATGCGCTCGAAGGTTCGGCTTTGTCGGCTTGGATTGTTACCGAGATAAAAAAACGCGGTGGTAAAATTTCTATGGTCGCCGCGAATTATTTGGCACAAAATGCCGGTAAAGATGTTTGGTTTTTAAATTCTTTGATGGATCAGTTGGTGGCATATATTGGCAGCGAAGAGATTGGCATGATTCAAGTAAATTTATTTTTGGATGAAAAAGTGGATGACAACGTCTTTAATATGGTGGATGCGATTGTTTCCGGAAATAAAAAACAGGCCTATAAACTTTTGGAAGAACAGCGTCGCCTAGGTGAAGATGATTTTAAAATTTTTGGTTTGGTGGTGTGGCAATTTCGAATTTTATTGGCGGCTCGTAGTTTATTTGAAACCGCTGAAAATATGAGTAGCGATATAATGGCCAAAGAACTTGGTGTGCATCCGTTTGTTTTGAAGAAAAATTTGACCATCATGAAAAAATACACAAAAAAACAGCTGACCAATATTTATGATCAGCTGCTCGATATGGATTTTAAGGCGAAGACCGGACAGGCAGACTTAGGGTTGAGTTTGGATTTGTTGATTTATAAAATTTAATTTATTTAGCTTCAGATTTTTTGGCGGCTAGAGCTGTCGTCACAGTTTGATCGATGGATGTCTGAACTTCGGTCGGAATGCCGTTTGGGAAAAGTTCGTCAAAAGGACGAGTTAATTGAGAGCGAATTTTACTTTCCAGCAATTGTTCCGGTGTAATGCCTTTTTCTTTCAAAAATTCTTCTTCAGTTTTTTCACAGTTTACCACACGTTGACTACCTTTTTCAATTCCAGAAACATATTTGAAATTTTTTGAAATACCGGATGCGAGGTCGGTATCATTATCCGCACTTGGAAAATCATCGGATATTCCTGGTCTAATTATTTTATAGCCAGCACTAGCAGAAAGTTTTTTTCCATTTGGAATATCAATCATTTCAATCTCTTGAATAATTCTTTGGACGATATGCTCTACAGTTTGTTCGATTGTTTCGCCTTCATTTGGTTTAATGCTGGTAAGAATAATAGCAAATTCATCACCATGATAGTGGGCGGCTAAATCAGCCGGTCTTAAGTGTTTTAAAGCGTCATTCAATTTTTGAGCGACAGTTTTTAGGGCTTGGTCACCAGCGTCGTGACCAAGTTTATCATTGGTGGCTTTAAAACCATCTAGGTCCATACGCACCATTGCAGCACCGACATTGCCTTTTATAAAATCAGGATGAGTTTTTAAAATATCAAAAATTCTGGCAGTCATTTTTTTATTAGCCAATTTTGTGAGTGGGTGAGTTTCTTGACCGGATCGTAAATCATACTGGCAAGCAGACATTTGAGCAAAAATGTTTTCATAATCCGCTTTAGTCTTTGCCTCAATCTCTTTTCTTGTTGCCTCATCTAAAGAGGCGACCGCATGATCAATTTCGGTTGGTTGAGAATCGTGGTTGACCAACCCCTGATCAAAAACGTAGCTCTTTAAAGCACGGTCAATTTGATGGTGTAATAATACGCCGGACATAGTTTCAATAGATACTTCTCGTCCGACTTTTTGAGTTTCGCCAAGGTCTCCATTTGGTGGAAAATTTCCTCTACCTCTACCCATGCTATCAAATACCATATATTTTATTATTAAAATAACCTCGTAATTACGAGGTTATTATATATCAATTTGTTATTATTTGCCAAGTTTGTTTACTTTTTTCATCAAGCGGGACAATTTGCGAGCGGCAGTGTTCTTTTTGATAGTGCCGTGCTTTACTGCTTTGTCCAAAGCTTGTTGAGCGACTGTAGCCAATTTTTTAGCTTCGGCAGCAACAGTAGTTTTCAAAGTGGCTTTAGTAGCTTTCTTGTAAGCTTCTTTGCGGGTTTTGTTTAAAGCGGCGCGTTTGATGGCTTGGCGCAAAGCTTTTTTAGCATTTTGCTTATTAGGCATAGTATTTTAAAAGTTGATTATTAAATTGAGAGCGAGACTATATTACCATTTATTTGGGGTTTTGTCAACTATTTAAGCCGCTGATACCTTTAGGTTTTTTTCATTGGAGTATGTACACTCCAAAAAGGAGTTCTTACTTCTTGGCCATTATGGTTAATTTTCATGAAATTTAATTCACAAGTTCGATTGTTGTCTTTGTATCTAAATTGATATACTAGATGAAAAGTCACTCTGCCAGACTCGGCATCAATGTTTAGATCTCTAAAGATAGCGCTGTCTAAAAATGGGTCTCCGACTTTAGGAGCACCTCCGTCGTAGCTATTTCTTATTCTTCCAATTAGTGTTTTTTTGAGGCTGTCTTCAGTGGCCCCAAACAATTTTAATTTCTCAGCCAATTTTGGCAAAAGATCTGTAATTTTCCCAGAAGTTTCTAAAACTTCTTCACTCTCATCATCTGGCATTTTAAAATCTGCCGCTCCTTCTACTTCTGATCCTAATGTTTCAGGCATATTATTTTGATAATTCAACATCTTTTTTAATTTGCTCCATCATTTCTTCTCTGTTTTTAAATTTTATCGGTTCTCTCAAGAAACGTTTGGTGATGATTTCTATTTCTTGGCCGTAGATATTTTCGGAAAAATTGAAGATGTGGGCTTCTAGACAGTCGGTTTTGCTAAGGGAATTATACCCATAATATAGCAATCCGGCAAATTCTTTTTGTCCTATTTTGACGTCGGCGGTGTATAAACCCGGAGGTAGATCTTTGGCGAGAGCAATATCTAGATTGGCCGTGCTAGCTCCGAGTCCCGTGCCTTTTTTCATCCCCGGTAGAACGGTGCCAATAATAGTGTAGGTTATGTCAATTTTCATATGTCATTAAGTATATATTCTTTAAGTATTTTTAACAAGCTGGCGAGTAGACAAAACTAAATTTATTTGGTAGTATTGCCATATTATATTAACTATTTAATATGGCAATTTTGGTATCTGGGTCATTGGTTTATGATCAAATCATGAACTTTCCTGACAGTTTTAAAAATCATATTATGCCCGATCAACTACATATTCTCAATGTCTGCTTTATGGTAGACAAACTAGAACGTAGTTGGGGTGGTACGGCGGGCAATATTGCGTACAACATGAAGTTGCTCACTGGAGAACCTTTGTTGGTTTCGGTGCTTGGTAAAGATGGACGAGATTATTTAGAATATTTTAAAAGTGTTGGTGTAAAAACCGATTATATTTTGGTGGATGAAAAACAAAATACAGCGGCTGCACATATCACTACCGATGCGGATGACAATCAGATCACGGCTTTTTTTGGTGGTCCACTTGGTTTAGCAAAAAATAAAAAATTAGCAGAAGTAGTAAAAGAAAAATATGATTTGGCAATTGTTTCACCAACTGATAAAGAAGTAATGATGGCTCACGTCAAAGAATGTCATGAAATGGGAATTAAAACTATTTTTGATCCTGGTCAACAAATGACGGCTTTTTCCGATGTGGAAATGAAGCAAATGATTAGTATGTCGGATTTTGTTATTGGTAATGATTACGAAATAAAATTAATGGAAAATCGAACCGGTTGGAGTGAAGAAGAGATTTTGAAAAACACTAAATTTTTAATTACCACTTTGGGTGAAAAAGGATCGGTAATTAAAACAGCCGATGGGGAAGTGGTGGAAGTGGGAGTTTGTCCGCCTCTGTCTATTGATGATCCAACTGGAGCCGGCGATGCTTATCGTGCTGGTTTTTTTGTGGGTTATGAAAAGGGCATGAGCTTAAAAGTTTGTGGTCAGATTGGTGCGGTAGCCGCAAGTTATGCGATTGAAAGTTATGGCACACAGGAACACAAATTTACAATGGCCGAGTTTGGCGAACGTTATGAAAAAACTTTTAAAGAAAAATTAGAAATTAAATAATATTTTATGACACAAGATTATAAAGTAAAAGATATTAGTTTGGCAGAATGGGGTAGAAAGGAAATTGAAATCGCGGAAAAAGAAATGCCGGGTTTGATGTCTATTCGTAAAAAATATGGCGCTAAAAAACCTTTGAAAGGTGCGAAAATCATGGGTTCTTTACACATGACTATTCAGACCGCCGTTTTGATTGAGACCTTGGTAGAGCTTGGTGCAAAAGTGCGCTGGGTATCATGTAATATTTTTTCTACTCAAGATCATGCCGCCGCCGCTATCGCCAAAGCTGGTGTGCCGGTGTTTGCATGGAAGGGTGAAACTTTGGAAGAGTACTGGTGGTGTACTGAACGCGCCTTGGATTTTGGAAATGGCAGTGGTCCGGATTTGATTGTGGATGATGGTAGTGACGCTACGATGTTAATCCACAAAGGAGCAGAAGTAGAAAAAAATCCAAAACTTTTGACTAAAGATTATTCTAAAGAAGGTGAAGATTATCGCGAGATGATGAAACTTTTGAAATTGGAATATCCAAAAAATAAAGAACGTTGGACCAACGTGGCGAAAAAAATTAAAGGTGTTTCTGAAGAAACTACTACCGGTGTACATCGTTTGTATCAATTGTTTAAAGAAGGAAAATTATTATTTCCAGCTATCAATGTAAATGACTCCGTAACCAAGAGTAAATTTGATAACGTCTACGGTTGCCGTCATTCCATCGTAGATGGTTTGAATCGCGCCATGGATGTAATGCTTGGCGGAAAGCTTGCGGTGGTTTGTGGCTATGGCGATGTGGGCAAGGGTTGTGCTCAAGCGCTACGTGGACAGGGTTGCCGTGTGGTAGTGACTGAAGTTGATCCAATCTGTGCCTTGCAGGCAGCGATGGAAGGTTATGAAGTAAAGACTATTGAAGAAACTTTGGGAACAGCGGATATCTATGTGACCGCGACTGGCAACAAAGATATCGTGCGTCTAGAACACATGCTTAAAATGAAAGACCAAGCGATTGTTTGTAACATTGGTCACTTTGATAATGAAATTCAGGTAGAAAAATTGAACCATGCCAAGGGTGTAAAGAAAATCAACATCAAACCACAAGTGGATAAATATGTATTGAGTAATAAAAAAGAAATTTACATGTTGGCTGAAGGCCGTCTCATGAACTTGGGTTGTGCCACCGGTCATCCAAGTTTTGTGATGAGTAGTAGCTTTACTAACCAAGCCTTGGCTCAATTGGAACTCTGGAGCAAAAAATTTGCTTTGGGTGTATATCGCTTGCCAAAAGAATTGGATGAAGAAGTGGCTCGCTTACACTTGGAAAAAATTGGCGTAAAACTTACTAAACTTACTAAAGAGCAGGCTTCGTATTTGGGCATTGCTGAAAACGGTCCTTATAAAGCCGATCATTATCGCTACTAAATCTTATTATGTTATTTGCACAAATAGTTATCTATTTGGCACTTCTGGCATTTTTGGCTCAAAAGAATTTTAAGGCGGCAGTACAAATTTTAATTTTGTTTCTGCCGTCTTATTTTATTCGTTTTAATTTAGGTCCGTTGCCAAGTAGTTTGTTGGAAGTGACTTTTGGTGTCATCTTTGCGGTTTGGGTATTTAAATATTCAAAAAAAGATTTTGAGGAAATCAAAAAATTCTTTGTAGAACAGAGATCTTTTTGTTATTTAGCATTGGCATTTTTGGTTTTTTCTACGGTTGGTATTTTGGTGTCTGGTGAGATTGTTAAATCTCTAGGAATTTGGCGGGCTTACTTTTTGGAGCCGTTTTTATTTTTTGTGATGCTGATTGGCCAAAGAAAAAATATTTCTAAAAATGATTTGATCTGGTTTTTGTCTTTGTCGACGGTTAGTATTTCTGTCTTGGCCATTGTCCAAAAAATAACCGGACATCTTTATTCGCCAACTTTGCGTCCACAGGATATTATTGATTTGCATGGACGGGTTACTTCATTTTTCACTAGTCCAAATGCAGTTGGTTTGTATCTGGCGCCGATTGTACCGATGATGATTTATGGGTTGAAAGATAAAAATTTAAAAAAATATTACGCGGCGATTTTAGCATTAGCATTAATAGCAATATTATTATCTTTTTCTGAAGGTGCTTGGGTGGCTTTGGCGGTGGCTGGTTTGGTCGGTTTATTTTTATTGGGATATAGAAAAGTAGTTGGTGGTTTAGTCGCTGTTTTTATCATAGCAATCTTGGCCATATATCCATTGCGTCACAATCTGACTTTGCAAAATCGTTCTGGGAATAATCGTTTGGTTTTGTGGGGGTACACTTGGAATTATTTGACTCAAAGTCCTAAAAATTTTATTGCTGGTGCCGGGTTTAGACAATGGTTTGATAAGGTCCAAAAACCGGTGAATGACTTTAAAAAAATTGAGCCGCTGATTTATCCACACAATATCTTTTTAAATTTTTGGTCAGAAGCGGGGCTGCTCGCAATGTTGGCGTTTGTGGGTTGTTATGTGTGGGCGGTGAAGATGGCGTATTTAAGTTATAAAAAAGAAAAACTTCTTGGCACTTTATTGCTTTCGATGCTCGTGGTATTTCTGGTGCACGGTTTGGTAGATGTGCCATATTTTAAAAATGACCTAAGCTTTTTGTGGTGGATAATTCTAGCAGTAATTTATATTTAGTATGTGGCTATATTATATTTATGATTTATTGACGGCTCCAGGAGTGGCAATGCACGAGCTTGGGCACGCATTTTTTTGTCTGACCGCAGGGGTGAGAGTTTATAAAGTAAAACTATTTCAATTTGGAAAAACGGCCGGCTATGTGGAACACGAGGAGCCAGATAATTTTTTTCAAGGTTTTTTAATCAGTATTGGGCCGTTGATTGTAAATACTTTGTTTACATTGTTTGCGTTTGCAAAATTTCATTTTACTGTAGACGATTGGCGTCCTTGGGTATGGTTGTATTTTGGAGTGGCGGTCGGTCTGCATGCGATTCCATCGGATGGAGATGATAAGGCCTTGTTAGCTTTAGCTAATCGTCGTGTGTTTAAAAATCCACTGGTGATTTTAGGTTATCCATTTATTTTAATTTTGTACATTGGATTTATTTTAAAGAAGTTACATATTGATTGGCTGCTAGTATTTGTTTTGTTTTGGTTAGGGAATATTTATTTAAAAAAATAAATATATAAGTTTTCATAAAATAAAAAATAATCACACATAATCACCTTTTCGCTCTCCTCGGCCGCGAGGCCTCAGGGTATCGCCAGCGGGCTCAAAATCCGCTTAAAGGAATTATATGTGATTATTTTTTATTTTATTCTTATTTGTCCGGAGTATTTTTTTTAATAGACTTATCATTGGCTACCAAAACAATTAAAATTATAAAAGTAGTAACAATGGAGAGAAAATATTGTTGTAGTCCAACAGCCATGCCGACGGCGGATACAATCCAAAGGCCGGCCGCAGTGGTGAGCCCTTCGATACGATTTTCTTTGTGCAGGATTGTTCCGGCACCAAGGAAACCAATACCACTAACTACCGCACCGGCTACGATGGCGGTATTAGCAAAGAAATTGAAGGATAAAATAGTAAATAAAGCTGCTCCCGCGCAAACCAAAGCATAGGTGCGTGGACCAGCCGATTTACCCCAGCGTTCGCGCTGAACCCCTAAAACCGCACCTAAAATAACGGCTAATAAAATCTGTCCGATAAAGGTCATTTGTTGAGGTGGAAAAATTGAATAGTACATAAAAATAGTTATACGCTGTTAATTATATCACGCATTGACTATTTTGTTAATTAGTGGTATATTATTTCTGTTCAAAACTAAGGGCCAATAGCTCAGCTGGTAGAGCACCGCGTTTGCAACGCGGGGGTCTAGGGTTCGAATCCCTATTGGTCCACAAGGTTTTTTAAGCGAGGGAAATGCCTGGGTAGCTCAGTGGTAGAGCGAAGGCCTGAAGAGCCTTGCGTCGTGAGTCCGATCCTCACTCCAGGCACAGGTAAAAATTTATACGGGGTGTGGCCTAATTGGTAAGGCGTCTGGTTTGGGACCAGAAGACTGCAGGTTCAAGTCCTGTCACCCCGACAATAGGTGGTTGTAGTAAACCAACAATAAAAAACACTTAAGATTAATTGAGTGTTTTTTTGTTTTTATAATTCTTTCCAAATCACGTCAAAAGACAAAGTAAATGTTTGTACGATAGATTCATTCTCAATAATAATCCCTGAAGGATAACCAGACAAATCAATATATACAATTTTATTTAACCAAGCAATATTATCTGTAGGAAATAATCCTTTTTCTTTTGGCCAAAATTTATAATTGACCTTGTTTTTTGTTTTATCCATTTGATCAACGTATGATTGCGCCATTTCATCTTTGCAAATAATTGCTCGAATCGAAACTGTCGGAAAATCTAGATAAGTAAATCCGGGGATTAAATTATTTAATTTCTCCGGTGAAAAAATTGTTATCACTTCTGACGGTTCAGATTGTTTGGCCAAATCACGGCGAATTTCTTCGTACAAATTTTTCACTCCCTCAATCCCCTCAAAAAATCTCACTTTAGTTTTTTGTTGTTGTCCAAGCTGTAGTTGGTTGAACTCTGTCGCCATCTGTTCTATTTTTTTATTAATTTGCTGTAGCTCTTTTTGTTGTCTAGATATATATGCCAACAGTCCGGCATGGTCTACAGCCTCATAAATTTTAACTCCTCGTTCTTCAATCTCGCTCACTAATCCTTTTACTATTAATTCAGATATTAAGTCGTACACATGGGTGCGAGTAACGCCAGAGTCACCAGATATATTGGAGGCGGTAGTTTTACCCAGTTTTACCAAACATAGGAAAATAGCTATTTGTTTTACGTTTAAGTTGAGATTTTGTAGTAAGTCGCTAAAGTTAGGCATAAATT
>CAIOJG010000012.1 GCA_903858555.1 Candidatus Magasanikiibacteriota bacterium | reverse complement strand
GACATTTTTCTACAAAATTTATTAATTTACTTCAAAAGCTTCGTGATGCTGAAAAAATACGCGGGCTTTTTATTTTATTTCTAAAATTTTATATTTTATTTGCTTATTGGCGAGGGTGACGGTGAACTCTTCACCGATTTTTTTGTTTAATAAGGCTTGGCCGAGCGGGGAGAGGTGGGAGATTACTCCTTTTTTAGGGTCAGTCTCGGAGGCGCCGAGGATTTGGTAGGTTTTTATTTTGTTATCAAATTCTACGGTGAC
This sequence comes from Candidatus Magasanikiibacteriota bacterium, assembly GCA_903858555.1. GTDB lineage: Bacteria > Patescibacteriota > Patescibacteriia > Magasanikbacterales > GWA2-37-8 > CAIOJG01. The sequence continues at coordinate 8,377 of CAIOJG010000012.1, read as the reverse complement.
GGTGCTGCCGAGGCGGACTTGGTCGGAGGCCGTATTATTTTCGATAATGATGGCGTTGTCGATTTGTTTTTGTAGTGCCAAAATACCGCCGTTGATGCCGCGGAGTTTCCATTTGGCCATTTGATATTCCGTATTTTCCGAAAAATCGCCAAGTTCGGCCAGACGACTAACTTCCGACCGCGCAAACGGTTGGGAAAGTTTCAGTCGTTCCAGCTTTTTTTCCAGCTCTACCAATTTTTCCGCTGTCAAAAAGTTGTCGGGTTTCATCTGGCTGTATATCCCTGGTTTTCGATATGGTGCACGCATGGGCCTATGATAGCACTGGTCGTGGTTTTTTCCAAATTTTTGCTTGACACTATTATTATTATGTAGACTTTTTAGGTGCTCAAAATCGGCAGCGTGCCGACAAGAGCCAAACAGGCCCAAAATCTGGTTTTCCAGACGAGGGTATCCTAGAGCTACGGACGCAGTTTCGCGTCCCGCTCACACAGTGTGGAGTTCACCATGAAGACGACGAATCGGACCTTCTCCCCGCCGGGCAATCGCAATCACGCCTCGATGAAGTCGGCCAGCGCGCACCACGACGAGCAAGCGCATGGCAACAACGCGATGACCGCGACGAAGACGGGCGACGACGGCACGACGGACGGCGGGCGGCTGACCGACGGCGGCAAGTAAGGCTGAGCGCGCGGCAACAAGGCCCAGCCATTCAGCCGAAAAAGGGCCGCTGATTTCCCGACAGTTTGAGTTCGGGTGGGGAATGGGTACCACATTTTGTTGGTAGAGATACGCGGACATAAGTCTGCAAATGCTTTCTAAGCAATTTCACACCTCAGGTGTGGCAGTGTTTGGTAGGCGTGGTATCTCTCCCGAGAACTGCCTGCTAACCTGCTTTGTTTCTAAATTTTGGAGATAAAGCAGGCAGGCGGTTTTTTGTTTAAAAAACAAATTGATAGTATACTAGACACAATCTAAAAATAATTATGCAATTTAAAATTTTTTCAAAAAAAGTGTGGTCCGTAATTATTTTGACAGAATTTTTTATTTCCGTAGGATTATTTTTTTCTCTTACAAAGTTAAATCATAGTTCGCCAATTGCCGCGCCTGTGCCGATTGTTTCTTTGCCGACCACTACAACGTTGGCAATATTTCCAGAACAAGAACAGCCAAATACCGGTTTGCCTATCCGTTTAAAAATTCCAGCCATTAGTGTGGATGCCGCTGTTGAGCAGGTTGGGCTTACTGCTAGCGGAGCAGTAGATACACCAAAAAATCAGGATAATGTGGCTTGGTTTAAACTTGGTCAAATTCCGGGAGCAATTGGCAGTGCGGTGATGGACGGACACTATGGTTGGAAAAAATCCAAACCATCGGTGTTTGATAATTTGTATAAATTAAGTATTGGCGATGAGATTTATGTGGAAGATGAGAAAGGGGTAGTTACCACTTTTGTGGTACGAGAAAAACGTCGTTATGATCCAACTGCGGATGCGGTCAGAGTCTTTACTCTAAAAGATGAAAAATCTCATCTCAATTTGATTACTTGCGAAGGGGACTGGGACAAGGATTCAAAAAATTACTCTAGACGATTGGTGGTGTTCGCAGACAAACAATAACTTAAAAAGTTATCCACAGATTTTTTTTTACAATACTTTAAGTGTTAATTGATGTATAATATAGTCAGTCTTAAAAAATTATTAAATAAATATAAAGCGTATGAAGAAAATTAGGAGGGCTTCATTATCAATAGCTGTATTGGTGATTGCCCTTGCATTCGGTTTGACCGGTGCAATCAAAGTACGAGCGGCAACAGCGGTTAATCTTAATACCGCTGGCAACTTTGCGGTTTTGGCTGGGTCGGCAATTATCGATTCCAGCCCTAGTACGATTGTTGGTAATGTTGGTTTAGATCCAAATGGTGGTGCTTCAATCCCGGCTTTAACTTGTGGGGAAATTACCGGCACTCTTTATGACAACGATGGTTTGTATACTGGCGGTGCTGCGCCCGGATCTGTCTCTTGTCGGACTACCGATGCGGGTTTACTCACAACTGCTAAAAGTGATTTGTTATCCGCTTACGGAGTAGCGGCTGGAGAAACTCCGGTCACTACTTATCCTCCAGTTCATATTTTTGGTACAGAAACTTTGACACCGGGCGTTTATAATGACCCAAGTTCTTTGGCGCTCTCGGGAGACCTTACTCTTGATGGCGGTGGAGATTCAAACGCTATATTTGTATTTCAAGCAGGTAGCACTCTTACTTCTGCCTCAAATATTCACGTGAATCTTATCAACGGTGCTCAGGCCTGTAATGTTTTTTGGCAAGTAGGCACTTCGGCGACACTTGGTACCGGCTCTCATTTTCAAGGAAATATTTTAGCCGATCAATCCATCACCGATAATGGCGGTTCCACTGTTTTTGGTAGATTGTTGGCGATGAACGCTGCGGTGACACTGGACAATACTCATCTTACAAAAGCAACTTGTGCAGTTGCCCCTCATTTGACTGTCACAAAAATTGTAAATAATACTCATGGTGGTACTAAAGTTGTTTCCGATTTTCCATTATTTATCGATGGTAGTAGTGTGACTTCCGGTGTAGCAAGTACAACCACAGCGGGACTCCATACTATTTCTGAAACATCAAACACTGGTTATGCCGCCACTTTTGGTGGGGACTGTTCTGTTACCGGTACTATAAATTTAATTGCCGGCACTTCAAAATTTTGTACCATTACAAATGATGATGTTGCTCCACAGCTTACGGTAACTAAAATTGTGGTTGGTGGTAGTAAATCGGTTTCAGATTTTCCACTCTTTGTTGATGGTAGTAGTGTGACTTCTGGTATTGCGACTACTACTAACGCTGGATCACACACTATTTCTGAAACTTCTGGTTCAAATTATACCTCTGCAATCGGTGGTGATTGTTCAGCTGATGGCGCTATTACTTTAGCAGCTGGTAGTTCAAAGCTTTGTACAATTACAAATACATTTATTAATCCAGGTGGAGCCGGTGCTTCGGTCACTTCTATTCCAGTACCTCCGCTTATTGATGTTGTAAAAGTTCCAAGTCCTTTGGCTCTGCCACTTGGTCCTGGAATGGTTAAATATACTTATACTCTTCACAATATTGGCACAGTGCCGGTATCAAATATCACTATGATTGATGACAGTTGTAGTTCTACTACTTTTATTTCTGGTGATAATAATAACGATGCCAAACTTGATACTAGTGAAACTTGGACATATCAGTGTTCAACAATGTTGTCTCAAACTCATACCAACACTGTCGTCGCGACCGGATGGGCAAATGGTATTAGTGCCACCGACGTTGCCAATGCCACTGTCGTTGTGGGCGTGCCAATTGTTCCACCATTAATTCATGTCACAAAAGTTCCAAATCCTTTAGCTTTGTTAGCAGGCGGTGGCTTGGTCACTTACACTGAAAAAATAACCAACCCAGGAACAGTGGCTTTAAGCAATGTACAATTATCCGATGATAAATGTGGTCCGATGAAATATATTTCCGGAGATACAAATAATGATTCTAAATTAGACACAAATGAAACTTGGACATACACATGTAGTTCCAATCTCTCTCAGACCACAACCAATACCGCAGTGGCTACCGGTGAAGCCAACGGTTTGACCGTCAAAGATTTTGCTATTGCCACAGTGGTTGTAGCTGGTGTAGTGCCTAAATTACCAAGTACTGGCTTTGCTCCTGATAATAGTAGTACGATGTGGATCGCACTATTAGCGAGTTTGGCTGTGGTTTTTGCTTCCGCATACGTTGTCAGCAGAAATAAAGCACGCAGTTAATCGCGAAAAATTATTTATGTTTTTTGCGAAAAATAAAAAGTTAATTTTAAAGTGCGTCACATACCTGTCTGCTGTTTTGATTGGTTTCCTGTTGGCTAGCGCTTGGTATTTGCTGCCTAAAAAAAATTTAGCTTTACCGTTAGTTTTATCTAAAGTTTTTCCTATGAGTTATCAAACTAATATCGTAAAAGAAACACAAGACAACGAAAATTTTCGCCGTGTTTTATTTACCGGCAAAAATAGTCAGTTGGTAGTGATGAGCATTCCTCCGGGTGGTGAGATTGGAGAAGAGATTCACAAATATACCGAACAGACTTTATTTTTTCTCTCCGGTACCGGCGAAGCGATACTCAATGATAAAAAAACTCCAATTGGGCCAGGAGATGTAGTAGTGGTGGTGCCGGGAACTAAACATAATTTTATAAACACCGGTACTAGTGATCTCAAAGTTTATACCGTTTACGCTCCGCCAAATCATATTGATGGTCGTGTGCATCGCACTAAGGCCGATGCCGACGCGGACACCGCTGATGAAGCGGTTGGTGAGACACCGCCTTTGAAATAAATTTTTATAAATAAAAATCCGGTTAATCTCGGATTTTTGTTTTTTTAAAATTTGTTGTATAATGATGGTATATGAACAATAACTTTTCTTTACCTCTAAATGACGCCAGTGAGGATTTTTCTATCTTGGCCGATTTTATGAAAGGTAATGCCAGTGAACCGTCGGCTTTGAGCAGTGAAGGTCAGTTGGCGATAGATGTGGCCCAGACCGAAAGCCAGGTAATAGTGGTAGCGCCGATGGCGGGCTGTAAAAGTGAAAATTTAGAATTGCATTTACACAATGACGTCTTGACGATTCGCGGTGAACGCCAAGCACCGTTTCAAGCCGGTGCTGAATTTTTCTATAAAGAATGTTATTGGGGCAAGTTTTCCCGCACAATTGTCTTACCGGTAGAAGTAAAATCCGAGATGACCGGTGCTGAATTTAGAAATGGTATTTTAACCGTCACTTTACAAAAGGCCAACACTGGTGGTAATATCCCGATTATTATAGTAGAAGAGTAGTATGTTGGATCTCAATTTAGAAAATATTGTTCCGGGCTTACTCGAAAGAAAGGGTTGGCCTAAATGGTTAAAAATTTCTTTAACTGTCTTTTTGACGTTGTTTATTTTAACAGGCGCGGCTTTTGGTTATTCCGCGTATTACGTTCGAAAATATTCCGGTCAGATTTATCCTGGAGTTTATGCCGGACATTATCATTTGGGCGGAATGAATCGTGACGACTTGAAAAATTTTATTGAAACTTTAAATAATCGCTTGGCTAAAGAGGGGATAAATCTGGATGCTTCGGTAAATGATAAAACTAAATCCATAAAAATAAATACGGTTTCAGCCGGTGAAAATTCTATCGAGTTGGTAAAGCTCGACAGCTATGTTTTATGGCAAAGTGCTTATGCTTATGGACGTGACGGCAATTGGGCACAACGTTTATTTGGACCGCTTTATTTGCAATATAAAAATCAAGAATTATCTGTGCCGGTAAAAACCGATTGGGTAAGTTTGCTGGAAATTTTAAAAGACAGTCTGTCTTCTTTGGCCGATGCGCCACGCAATGCCGGTATTAAAATCACTTCAATGGTGCCGTTGGCATATCAGATTGTTCCAGAAACTTCCGGTATGGTGTTTGATTATGACAATGTCATCAAACAGATTCAAGATAATTTATCACAACTAAATTTTTCCAACACCGTAGTATCTGCCCAGCGTTTTGAACCAAGCGTAAAATTTGCCGACGCGCAGACTGCCGCGACCAATTTAGCCAATGTTTTAAACTATGGAAATTTGGGTTTAAATTATGTCGATCCTTTAACCAAAGTTCGTCGCGATTGGTCGTTGTCGCCAGTACAATATGGTAGTTGGTTGAATGTAGAAAAAGATGATTCCGGTCAACCGATTTTTGTTTTGGATAAAGACAAAGCAAAAACTTATTTAGAAAGTTTGCGTCCATTTGTAGATCAAATTCCTAAAGATGCTAAATTTTCTGTCAGCGCCGATAGTAAAGTTACGGAGTTTCAAGCCAGTCAAACCGGTTTAAATTTTGATACCGAAAAAACTTTTGAAGATTTAAGCGCAGCTTTTAAAGAGAGAAATTATCATCCAAGTAACAATACTCAAACGGTAAGTTTGACAGTGGAAAATGTAGATCCGACCGTAAAAACTGCGGATGTAAATAATCTTGGAATTGAAGATATTATTGGAACGGGGTATTCCACTTTTCATGATAGTCATAGTAATCGTATCAAAAATATTACCCGCGCGGTGGAGCGTCTCAATGGTACTTTGATAAAGCCCGATGAAGAATTTTCCGCTATCAAATATGCCGGTCCGTTCACGGCGGAAAATGGATTTTTACCGGAAGCGATTATTAAAGGCACGGAAATTAAAAATGAAATTGGTGGGGGAATGTGTCAGATTGGTACTACGCTTTTCCGTATGGCGATGAACTCTGGTATGGATATTACCCAGCGTCAAAATCATTCGCTCGTGGTCGGGTACTATGCCGATCCGGTCAATGGTAATCCAGGCACGGATGCTGCTTTGTATGAACCGTATTTAGATTTGAAATTTAAAAACGATACCGGTCATTACTTGTTGTTACAGACTGATATTGATTTCAAAAAACAACAACTTATTTTTACACTGTGGGGTAAGCCGGATGGTCGCAAAGGTTGGTATACTCATCCTGATGTAAAAAAATGGATTCCATATGGCGATAAGCAAGAAGTGCAAACCGACACTCTGCCGGTTGGTCAGACTAAGTGTCAGGCGCCATTTAAAGGGGCGGTAGCGAGCTTTACTTACAGTCGCGTCACTCCAGATGGACAAAAGATAGATCGTGTCTTTGATAGCTATTATCGACCGTTGCCACAGATCTGTATGATTGGGACTGGCGGTTCAACCTCGACAGTTGCAAATATTGAAATGGATAGTTCAGCGCCAATTGGGACAACCACAAATTAAAAAAACTAAAAACCACTGGTCTTTAACCAGTGGTTTGTTTATATTTAAGGATAATATTATTATCCTTATAAAACCGCACCCAAGAAGATGTGTCAAGGGAGAAGACGAGCCGAAGCCTGTTCTATCCGTCAACACATCCCCATGCTTGTAGTGGATACGGGTCGGTGCTAATTATATATCTTACTTGATTCGTAATAACGCGCACTGACCTGGATCCAATAATGTCTGTGTTTGTTTGTTAATTAGTTATTCACCTCGTTGCTAGTTTCCTAGGCAACTGATGAGTATACCATAAAAGAAACATTCTGTCAAGGGGGTAAAGGGTATTTTTGCTGTATCTAAGTGTTTTGTGGCTAATTTTAGCGGAAATAAGATAAAATAAAAGACCGACATAATTACCTTTGAGCGGGCTTATGCGCCCACAGGCGCATGCCTTTCGACCTCGCGGTCGAAAAAAGCGAAAAGGTGGTTATGTCGGTCTTTTATTTTAGAAAATTTTTATTCAACAATTTTATCAACCAAACCATAGGCGACCGCATCCTTTGCAATCATAAAGTTATCGCGATCAGTATCCTTTTCAATGGTTTCGATTTTTTGTCCGGTGTGATTGGCTAAAATTTTGTTTAACGAATCTTTCATGCGCATCATGCGGTCGGCGTGGATTTTGATATCAGAGGCTTGGCCTTCCATACCACCGATGACTTGATGGATCATGACTTCGGCATTTGGGAGAATGAGGCGTTTGCCTTTGGCGCCAGAGGCGAGCAGGACTGCGGCCATACTAGCGGCCATGCCAATACAGATAGTTGAGACATCGGCTTTGATATATTGCATGGTATCGTAAATCGCCATACCGGAAGAAACCGAACCACCAGGGGAGTTGATATATAGTTTGATATCTTTGCCTGGATCTTGATTTTCTAGGAAAAGTAATTGAGCGATGACAATGTTGGCGACGTGATCGTCGATAGCTTGACCGAGGAAAATAATACGATCGATAAGCAAACGAGAATAAATATCGTAAGCGCGTTCACCACCGCTAGTTTTTTCGATGACAGTCGGGATGAGGATTTGAGATCTGATATCACTATTCATATTATAAAATTAGTTTATACAATAATATTACATTACAATATTTGTTTAGTCAAAATTACAAATTAAACAAACAAAAAACCGCTCGCCTATTTTACTTCCAAAATTTAGAAGCAAAATAGGTTAGCGGGCGGTTCTTTGGAAAGAGCGGCCCGTCGACCTACCGCCACTTGTGCGATTGGCTACGAAACGCCTACCCAGACGATGTCCGAAAGGCGATACCACTCCCAGTTGTCCTGCTCCGGCGAGAACGTGATCGTGACTTTCCGATGGTCGTTCGTGATCGTCTCCACTGTGCAGTTGTGGAAAACAGATCCGTCGGAGAAGCCGAGCGAAACTAGCTCTTTGGAGCGTTCGGCTGTGGCGATTTCTTGTTCGACGTGCTTTGGATCTCTGTAGATTCTCGGCAGACCAAAAACCCAACGGATCAAATTG
>CAIOJG010000011.1 GCA_903858555.1 Candidatus Magasanikiibacteriota bacterium | reverse complement strand
CCTTGCGCATTCTAGGCTCCAGACGTCTGGATAAAGTCGATATAAAATTTGGCATTAATGTTAATCCTCCACAAAGTTCCAGAGTCTCTATTTTTTGAGCTCTTGGATAATGATCCTGGTAATAAACAAAAACTTTTTTAATTTCGTCCGTTAATTTTGTTGTGAGTTCATCTACAATTTTTAAATATTCAGGATATTCTTTAATGAAATTTAGACCATTTTTAATTTTTATATCTTCCGCTGTCGCGTATTCAATCTTTAGAGCTTGTACCAGAGCGGTATTAATAAGTTCGCCTGAAAACGCCAGGCTGGTACTAAAACAAACTCCGCGTGAATCATAAATAATAATCGCGCTGCGGGTAGCTCCGACATCCAAAATCGCTCCTGGTTTTGCTGGGTAGGAATAAAAAAGTGATCGCGCAATCGACATGGTTTCTACCTCTAAGGCAATCGGCTGTAGGTCGGCACTTTCCAACAGATAGGTGTAAGAATCGGCAATGGTTTTTGGCACTGCCCCTACTAATACCCGAGTAGATTTGTTGTCATAAGAATCGGGTGATAGTTGCCAATCGATGTAAACATCTTTTAAATCAAATGGTAAATGCTTGCTACATTGAAATTCCACGTCTTCTTTGGTTATTAGCTCAGGCGGTGATTCTATTTCGATAGAGGTAAGAAAAGTTTTTGGTTCCGGTAAATCAGCCACCACATAAGAGCTGGACATTTTTTTACCGCCACCTTCTTTTCCAAGCAATTGTAGAAGTTTTTTTCGAACCATTTCCGGTTGTTGAATTTCACCATCGACAATATATCCGGGCGGCAACGGTAAAGTTGATACATTATTTAATGAGTATCGTGGTGGTTGTCCGTGTTTGGTGGATTTTGTATTTAGTTGCACCAGTTTCAACGATAAATCGCCAATATCCAGACCAAATGCACCATTAAATGGGTTTCCAATAAACATAATTAAAAATTTTCTGCCAAAGTATACATTGGCATGATGACCGCAACCGCGATACCGGCCACCATTAAGCCAAGCAAAATGATTACAACCGGTTCAATAATCGTAGCAAAGTTTCTCATGATATTATCCACTTCGTTGCTGTAATATTCTGCCAGTTCTTTTAACATTTTCTCCATTTCACCGGCCTCTTCTCCAACCATGATCATTTCAGTTACCATAGGCGGAAAAATATTGTGATAGTTGGTTAAAATTTTGGAAAGATTTTCACCGGTTTTTAATTTTTCTGAAACTTCTATCAGACTATCATGATAGATGAGATTGGATTGAACGCTGGCAGTAATTTTAGTAGCCTCAACAATTGGAATTGTGCTCTCTAGTAGTGCGGAAAGAGTTAAGGTAAAACGGGCTAAGTTTATTTTTTGTATTATGCTGCCAAAAATCGGCAAGTGTAACATTACTCTATGAACCGCTTTTTTAATGTTACGTTTTTTATACAACCAAACACAAATAATCACCAAGATTATAATTCCGGCAAGCATTTCTAGACCGTAACTTTGTGTAAATTTTACAATCGCAATCAGGGCTTTGGTGGCAAACGGTAAATCAGATTTAAAATCTTCAAACATTACTAAAATTTTTGGTAAAATAAACACTACCATTTCGATGGCAATTCCGATTACAGCCGAGAATACGACGGCTGGGTAGATCATCGCTCCGCGAATATGTGAGGTCAGATCGTGACTTTTTTTCATTTGGTTGCTCACCTGAGATAAAGATTCCTCAAGTCTTCCGGCCGCTTCACCGGCCGCAATCATACTAACATAAATTGGTGGAAAAACTTTTGGAAACTGAGCTAGCACTTCGCTAAGCTGGCGCCCTTTTTCTACTTCTGTTTTGATTTCGCCGATTATCACGCGCAATTTTTTATTTTCCATTTCTTCGCTCAAAATTTTTAAGGCCGCTACAATGGATAATCCGGCCTTAACCATTATTTGTAAGTGAAAAACAAATAACATTTTTTGAACAAAAGAAATACGGCCAAAAATTTTACCAAAAAAATTATTAACTTTTTGTTCTAAAGGTGAAAGTTTTTTTTCTTTTTCTTCCATAAATTTATTCTTTAGAAACACGCATTATTTCGTTGATACTGGTGATGCCCATTTTGCATTTTATCAGACCGTCTTCAAGCATCGTCAACATGCCGTGCTCGCGCGCGTAATTTTTTAGATCAATTGCCGGAGCCCGTTCGTTTATTTTTTTTGTCATGCCTTCGTCAATTTCCATTACTTCATAAATACCCTGTCGCCCTTTGTAGCCGCTTTGGTTGCAGCGGTTACAACCGACACCTTTAAAAAAGGTTAAGGCACTTTTTGTTTCATCAAAATTTTTGATATTGGCTTTAAACAATTCAGAAAGTTTTTTTATGTCGAAAACTTTGGCCAATTCATCAAGGGCAGCGCCATCCAAAGTAAATTCTTGTTTACAAAATTGACAAATTTTTCGTACTAAACGCTGAGCAATAATCACATTGACGGTATAAGCCACTAAAAATGGTGGCACGCCCATATCGGTCAGACGCGGAATGGTGGTTGGGGCATCGTTGGTGTGTAGAGTAGACAAAACCAAGTGACCGGTCATAGCGGCGTTGATGGAAATCTCGGCGGTTTCTTGGTCGCGGATTTCTCCGACCATAATAATATTTGGATCTTGGCGTAAAAGCGCGCGCAAACCACTGGCAAAAGTAAAACCAACTTTGGCGTTTATTTGACTTTGATTTACGCCCACTACTCGATACTCGATTGGATCTTCGACAGTAGAAATATTTACGCCGGGTTGGTTTAAAATACCCAGTACGGAATACAAGGTGGTAGTTTTACCAGAGCCGGTTGGTCCGGTAACCAAAATCATACCGTGAGGTTTTTTGATAGCATCTTCCAGTTTTTGTTTTGGATTATCCAAAAAGCCAAGCTGGTCCAACGTTAAAGCTTTGGCACCCTCGTGTAGTAAACGCATTACTATTTTTTCACCATCATACACCGGCAACACGGAAACACGGAAAGCCATTTGTTCGTCCTGAATTTGTATTTTAAAACGACCGTCTTGTGGCACCATGTGCTCATCCAATTTTAAATTAGAAAGAATTTTAATTCTAGCGGTTAAACCATTTTGTAAATTTTTAGGTAAATTCATTACCGTTTTTAAAATACCATCAATGCGATAGCGAATAACCAATTCTTTCTCTTCCGGTTCGATGTGGATATCGGAAGCATTTTCATAAACAGCGTGTTCTAGTATGCTATTGACGATATTTATGATTGGTAATTCCTCGGCGGCTTTTTTAAGATCATCTGGAGTCGCAGCCACAGAAGTTTTTTTAGTGGTGAATTCATCTTTCAATTCAGCATGATATCGGCGCAGCGCGTCTTTGAGATCGGATGGAGTGGTAATAAAAACTTGTGGACTGAATCCAGTCTTGCGATGTAAAAATTCGATAGTTTGAATATCAGTCGGGTCGGTCATCGCCAAATCAAGAATATTACCTTCTTGGTCAAAAGACACTACTTGGTGAGTGCCAGCTAAAGGTCCCGGTATTAGGTTGAGAATTTCTTTTTTTATTTCTCTGCCTTTGAGGGTGATAAATTTTACATTTAAAATATCACCAATTTTTTGATAAAGATCAGACTCGTCTATAAGATTTCCGGTTATCAAAATTTCTTCCAAGGTTTTATTTTGCAAAGTTGCCTGTTTTAAAGCCTCTTCCAGCACCGCCGGATCGAGCGGTTTGGAAAGTTTTTCTATTGCATCTCGGATTGTTTTTGCTGACAACATAATAACCAAAAATTAGTCTTCATTTTGTATAATTATATCATAAAATTGCGCTGCGTACCAACATATTGACTTTTCTGTAATTTATGCTATTATATGGGAGCCTATCTACAAAGTATCTAAAAAATTTATCCATAAAATTTAAGTGTATTTATGAAGAAATACGAGTTATTGTTAGTTCTGCCTGGGACTCTGGATGATAAAGAAGCAGAAACCCGTTCCAATGAAGTCTTGACCTTGGTAAAAGGAAGTGACGAAAAGGCGGTAATGCATCCGATGGGCAAAGTTCGTTTGGCTTACCCTATTAAACAAATTCGCTACGGCTATTACTATACTTTAGTATTTAGTGCCGAAAATACTGTTTTGAAGGTTTTGCAGAATAAATTGGGTTTGATGCGTGATTTATTGCGTGCTATTATCTCAGTTTATAACCCAGACTTTAATCCAGCTCAGAAATTGGCTTCCGTCGCTGAAGTTAGCGAAAATACAGCTCCAACTTTTGTTGCTGAGCCAGCTGCCGAAGCGGAAAAAGCTCCAGAAAAAGCTAAAAAAACTGTTGAAACCAAGGTTTCAATGCAAGAAATTGATAAAAAATTGGACGAAATCATGTCCGGAGATGTCATTTCCGGGGTTTAATCAATAAATTCAATCATATGGATTTAAACCGCACCACCCTTATCGGACGCCTAACCCGTGATCCGGAAGTGCGCAGTACTCCATCTGGTCGTTCGGTAGCTTCAGTGACTATGGCCACGGGGCGCGCTTGGACAGACCAAAACGGTCAAAAACAGAAAGAGTCGGAATTTCACAATGTCGTGATGTGGGCCAAGTTGGCCGATATCGCTGGCCAGTATCTACGCAAAGGCGCTAGACTGTATGTGGAAGGTCGCCTCAAGACTCGTGATTGGACCGGTCAAGATGGTGTAAAAAGATATCGTACCGAGATTATTGCCGAAAATATGATTATGCTTGACGGTCCTCGTAGTGGAGCCCCAAGTCAATCATCATCTTCCTCCTCATCTGCTCCTAGCTACAGCGAGCAAGAGTCACAACCACAAGAAGTGATAGAGGAAGAAATTAAAGTAGAAGATATTCCATTTTAAAAATAAATTATGCCTGCTACTAGTAATCAAAAAATAACCGCTAAAAGTTGCTTCTATTGTGTGAACAACAAACTCGCTATCGACTACAAAGATGTAGAAAATATGCGCCGCTTTGTTTCTTCTTACATGAAGATTGCTCCTCAGCGTCGCAGTGGCTTGTGTGCCAAACACCAACGTCGCGTGGCTAACGCCGTGAAACGCGCTCGTCAGGCCAGTTTGATGCCTTACTTGCCAAAATAAAAAAGTTTTCCAATCCCGACACTGTCGGGATTTTGGTTTTGTAATATGTCCAATTGGAAAGATTTAAAAGATAATCCTCGACTAAAAAATATTTATGAGACACGTTTGCAAATCTTGCGTTTGATTCGTGAATTTTTTTGGTCACAAAATTTTGTGGAAGCCGAGACGCCGGTTGCTGTACGTTTTCCCGGACAAGAGCCTTATCTAAATCCGGTGGCAGTAGATTTTTTGGATCCGTTAAAAACATCTTATCGCCTGTATTTACGCACTTCTCCAGAGTTTGCTTTGAAAAAATTATTGGCAACCGGGATAGAAAAAATATTTGAGATTGGAAAATGTTTTCGCAATGAAGAAAGTTTTGGTGGTACACACAATACTGAATTTACGATGATCGAATGGTATCGTGCACCCGGAACATATAAAGAAATAATGGACGACACCGAAAATTTGTTTAAATATGTTGGTGAAAAAATTGGTAAAAATAAATTAAAATATCGCGACCAAGAAATAGATTTGTCCGGTCAATGGGAACGGTCTAGTGTGAAAGAACTGTGGCAAAAATATATTTGTGTAAATCTGGATGATTATCTTGAGATTCAACCAATGAGAAAATTGGTTTTAGATCTCGGATTTACCGTGGATGAAAAAGATGAGTACGAAGATCTTTTTTATAAAATATTTTTAAATAAAATTGAAAATAATTTAGGAAAAGATGTTCCAATTTTCGTCTATGATTATCCCGCCTCGCTGTGTTCGCTTTCTAGAAAATGTGAAAATGATGAAAGATACGCTCAGAGGTTTGAAGTATATGTGGGCGGGCTGGAATTGGCCAATGCCTTTGGAGAACTGACGGATTTTAAATTACAACAAGAAAATTTACAAAAGGATAAAGAGCTGCGCGAACGCTTGGGCCGACCAACTTGGGCTGTGGATCCGAGTTTTATTGCGGCTTTAGAGTCGGGGATAAAACCGGCGGGGGGTATTGCTTTAGGGGTAGATCGTATGGTATTATTGTTTACCGGTGCACGTGATATCAATGAGGTGATATTTCAAAGTGTGGCCGATCAATTAGAAAATTAAATAAAAATAAAATATATGGCTTCAACATCTGACGTCCGAAAAGGGGTAGTAATCAAACACCAGAATGAACTTTATGTGGTGGTGGAATTTCAGCACATCAACCCAGGTAAAGGCTCAGCTTTTGTTCGTACTCGCATGAAACATTTGGGTACAGGTAAAGTGATTGAGATTACTTATAAAACTAGTGAAACAATCGATATCGTAAACGTTCAATTCCAAAACATGCAATATTTATACAAGAGTGGTGACAACTACGCTTTCATGGATATGAATAGTTATGAACAGATTGAAATGGACGGAGACTTGGTAGGCGATGAAGGAAAATATCTCAAAGAAGGTTTGGGCGTAGTAGTAGGACTTTATGAAGAACGTCCAGTAAGTTTACAGATTCCAAAAAAGATTCAGTATACTGTGGTCGAAGCGCCACCAGCGGTAAAGGGTGATAGTGCTTCTGGTAATGTGACTAAAGAAATTAAATTGGATAATGGCTTGACTATTCAGGCGCCGATATTTATCAAAGAAGGAGAAGAGGTTTTGGTAAATACAGAGACTGGAGAATATAGTGCTAGAGCATAAATTAAAAAAATAAAAAACACCGGCTATAACCACCTTTTCGCTTTTTTCGACCGCGAGGTCGAAAGGCATGCACCTGTGGGTGCATAAGCCCGCTTAAAGGTAATTATAGCCGGTGTTTTTTATTTTTTTAAATTTCTTCTTCCTCTTCTTCTGAGGCTGCTTTTTTACCAGATGGCCAGTCGTCGGTTTCATTGCCGTCGCCGTATTCATCTAGATTTTCTTCATATTCACTGTCACGAAGTTCTTCAAAACTTTCACCCGGTAAGCCGTCTTTTTCTTCGTCTTCTTCGTGTGGTAATGGTTTGTCTAAATTCATAAAATTTTACTTTAATTTTAACTAATTGATTTTAATATTTTTTTCAAAATTAGTCAAATTAAGGTGTTGACAAAT
>CAIOJG010000010.1 GCA_903858555.1 Candidatus Magasanikiibacteriota bacterium | reverse complement strand
AGACAAAAAATAGCGAGAGATAATATAACCAGCCAATAGCCCTACTGACATCTGCAACCAAACATTGTTGGCTCGTTCATTATTTTTATACAATTGATAAAGACCAAAAATACACACCGCCAAAAATACCAACATGAAAATAAAAATCCACTGTGGAAATTTTGTAAAGATATTTGTAAATATCGCACTTACTGGCGGCTCATTGAAAATTATATTGCCGACAGATGAATCTGCGTGTTGCAAGCTAAACGAAGCGTACCACCCGGTAAAATTTGCAATCAAAGTTTTTACTTGTGTAAACCATTGAATTTTTCTATTCAGATTGGAAAAATGTGAAACTAGTTCAATTAACGGCAAAGACAAACCAGTAAAAAATGTAAGCACCGCTCCCACAGATTTTTGTTTTGTGCTTAAAGCGCTCAATTTAAATAAAACATAACTCACCCAGAATAATATAAAATACAGAGAGTAACCAAAAAATAAAATCAGACCAAGTAAAATAATAAAAATATTCCCCGCTTTAGTATTGGTACGCGTCAATTTTATTTGCAACAATACAGCTACTAGCCACACCAAAAATCCCAAATTCGCCGGTAAAGTAAAACTCCCACTCACCTGCAAAGCAAATGGTAACGCGGAAAGCCACACCAAAAGTAAGGCGTTTTTCTTTTCAAAATTTAAGACCCTCGCAATCTCAAACAAAACTAATGGCAAAACTAATGACCAAACCAACGACATAAACCAGCGGAAAAAATCCAGCAACTCAATACCTACAAAGGTTTTGAAAAACAAAGCCAACGCGTTGAATTGCGAATAGGCCAAACTACCAAAATCAAATCTCTGCCAAAAATTTGTTGGTGAAGATGGAAAAATCAAAATTTGTGAAGTTGTTTTATATAATAAACTATTTTCCACCGCCATATGTCGCCATCCATCGGCACCATAAAATAAAGTATGTGATAACGGCAGATAACTGTGCAAAAGCAAATTAAACGCGATAAACAAAAACAACATGGTCGCGGATTTTAAGCGTGAAAAAACTAACAAGCCCAGTACTAGAGTCACCGCAAAAAATATATAAATATAATTTACGCCAATCGTTTGCCACGGTGTTGACAAGGCGGCGCTAGTTTGACTTTGAGCCAAAAAATAAAATCCCAATCCAATCAATAGCAACACAACCGTTGCCCAACGCGTCGGTCTAGGAAATTCCTCAATCACCTGTTTGGTTTCATCATAAATTTCCGGCATAGTATCCGGCACTTCACCAACGGTCATTTTCAAAATTCCACTCAAAAAGGCGGTGAGAAAAATTGAAGCCACCAAAAATAATGGTGACCAACCACCAACCCAAATCATCGACCCGTTAATACTGCCAAAAATCGCCAAAATTAAAAACGAAGCTAACACTCGGATACGCAAAGATCGAGATAAACCAAAATATTTCACTAAAAACCAATGCAAATTTCTGGCACTAAGCAATAAAAATAGAGCAAAAATAAACCACCCGATAGCAGCGTTCTGCCAAATGATAAGATTGAGATAAGCCAAAAAGGCCAAAACTAGCGCTTTTGTGGCTGTTTTAATGACATCAAAAATTTGCATAACATCATTATATATCAAACCGGCCAACTGAGCAAAAAATATACACAACTTAGTCACAATGCATCCCCAAAAACCGCTTGCTCTTATCGTAGCTTTACGATACCATAGACGAACTATGAACCAAGAAAATGAATTAGACCGAGTCCCACCGCAGAGCATGGAAGCCGAAATGTCACTTTTAGGCTCTTTGTTGTTGGATCAAGACGCCATGTTGAAAATCGCGGATACAATTACTGGTGATGATTTTTATAAAAATGCCAACGCCAGAATTTTTGAAACGATTGCTGATTTGTATTCTAAAAACGAACCGGCCGATCTTCTCACCCTCAGTACTCGTTTAGAAGAAAAAGGGGTTTTAGAATCTTGTGGTGGCCGCACTTACCTCGCTTCTTTGGTCAATGCCGTACCAACTGCCTCCAACGTGGTCAACTACGCCAACATAGTTCATCGCAAAGCGGTGCGCCGTCGTTTGCTTTTAGCTTCTCACGAAATTTCACGTTTGGGTTATCAAGAAGAAAACGACATTGAAAAAATCTTAGATGATGCCCAGCAAAGTCTGTTTGCAGTTTCGTCCATTCATTTTAAACAAACTTTTAGTCCGATCAAAAATGTTTTGTCCGATGCTTTTGAGCGTATCGATGAATTGCATAAAAATAAAGGCCAACTACGCGGGTTACCAACCGGCTTTACTCAGCTCGACAATCTCTTGGCTGGTTTGCAAAAATCTGATTTGGTAATTTTAGCTGCTCGTCCTAGTGTGGGGAAAACTTCTCTCGCCATGGATATCGTGCGCAACATTGCTACCAAACAAAAAGTTCCGGTTGGCATCTTTTCTCTGGAAATGAGCAAGGAGCAGCTCGTAGACAGAATGTTGTGTTCAGAGGCCGGCATCGACCTCTGGCGCATGCGTACCGGTCGTCTGTCCGACCGTCCTGAAGATGACGACTTCCCTCGCATCGGCCGCGCGATTGGTCTTTTGTCCGAAACCCCAATTTTTATTGATGACTCTGGTAGTTTAAATATTTTACAATTGCGCACCAAAGCTCGTCGTTTACAAACCGAGCATGGACTGGGACTGATTGTTATCGACTACTTGCAGTTGATGGGTTCCACTAGTGGTAAATCCGACAACCGTGTGCAAGAAGTTGCCGAAATTTCTCGTGGTCTCAAAGCTCTGGCACGTGAATTAAATATCCCGATTTTAGCTTTGTCCCAGCTGTCTCGTACGGTAGAGCAAAGTAAACCGGCTATTCCAAAACTTTCTCACTTGCGTGAATCTGGGTCTATCGAGCAAGACGCCGATGTGGTATTATTTATCTACCGAAAAAGTGCGGATAGAAATTACCAAGCCGCCGAAATTTCACCGGATGAAAAAAATATGGCTGAAATCCATATTGCTAAACACAGAAACGGTCCGACCGGCGTAGTCAAAACCGCTTTCTTGGAACACTTGGCCTCCTTCCGAAATATGGATACCACTTATACTGCTCCATCTTCGAGTAGTGCACCCCAAGCTTTGAAACCAAAATCCGCGTTTGTAAAAAAAGAATATAATAATTCACCTGAATATTAAAATTTAATTCAAACACATATGTCAATGATGACAAAACTAAAACAGTTCAAAGATTTACGCGAACAAGGAAAAAAATTACAAAGTCTACTCGGTGACGAATCTACAACCGTCGATAAAATGGGCGGAAAAGTGGTGATGACTTTAAACGGCAATTTGGAAATGTCCGCTTTGGCGATTGACTCATCTGTGTTATCTCCAGATAAAAAATCTGATTTAGAAAAAGCGATCAAAGAGGCCCACGCTGACGCTTTGAAAAAAATGCAGCGTACCATCGCTATGAAAATGCAAGAATCTGGCGACTTTAATATTCCTGGCTTAAGTTAAAATGTACTCACCCAGTATCGACAAATTAATTGATACTTTAAAAAAACTGCCGTCCGTGGGACAACATACCGCTGAACGGTATGTTTTTCATTGGTTGAAATCCGGGAAATCCGAAGTGAGTGAATTGAAAAATTCTTTAGATGCCTTACTCAACAACATTAAAAGTTGTAAAGTCTGTTGGAATTTTTCGGATACTGATCCGTGTCCTATTTGCACTGACACTAAACGTACTCAAACTCAAATATGCGTGGTGGAACAAGCCCAATCGGTACCAGCTATCGAAAAAACCGGAGCATACAAAGGCGTCTATCATATTTTACGCGGCACACTGGATGCAGGTGAAGAAATTAGCTTAGATGATCTCAAAATAAAAGAATTGCTTGCTCGAATAGAAAAAAATAAAGATACTGAAGAGATAATTTTGGCACTCAATCCGGACATGCCTGGAGAAACGACCATGATGTATTTGAAAAGCAAAATTCAAGCTATCAATTCGAACATAAAAATCACGCGTCTAGCACGGGGATTACCAATGGGATCTGACTTGCAATATAGTGACGAAATTACTTTGGGTAGCGCTCTTAAAAATAGACTATAGAATTAACCAAAAATAAAAACAGCGCACGTAATCACCTTTTCGCTCTCCTCGGCCGCGAGGCCTCAGGGTATCGCCAGCGGGCTCAAAATCCGCTCAAAGGTAATTACGTGCGCTGTTTTTATTTTTTCTTAGGTCGCTCGCGCTTTGATAGTACAAAAAAATTATACTTACAAAGCGAGAGCGAACGACCAAAAGGTTGATCGCTCACTCCCGCAGGAACAAAACGACCAGACCGAAAATCCTCCTTGAATCTTCACAGGTGGCTGTACAAACGGCGGAAGAAGTCAGCGACTTCGGCATCATACTCCGCCGTACGACCAAACACGGAAGCCATCAGTTGCAGCCGCAACTCAAGCGTCGTATTGCCGACTGACTGGAATTGCCCAAGAACCACCCCGTACATGCCCGGGTCCATGACCGCCGTGACGCGGGTGTAGTTCTTCGCCGCCGAACGCAGCATCGAAGGACCGCCGATGTCGATCTGTTCGGTCACCTCCTCCGTCGTCACGCCCGGCTTTCGCACCGTAGCAGCAAACGGATAGAGATTCACGACCACGAGGTCGATCGGCTTAATGCCGTTGTTCAGCATCTGCACCACGTGCTCCTGCAGGTCAACGCGACCAAGCAGACCGCCGTGGATCAGGGGATGCAGTGTCTTGACGCGACCATCGAGCATTTCGGGAAAACCCGTAAACTCGGCCACGTCTGTCACCGGCAAGCCAGCTTCACGCAGCGTACGCGCAGTACCACCGGTTGAGAGGAGTGTCCACTCCAACTCCACCAGCCCACGCGCAAACTCCACAATTCCAGTCTTCTCATAGACACTCAGCAATGCATAGCGCTTCATCACACACCTCAATTCCGGAAGATCCCGGATAATGACACCCTACCCAATACGCAACTTAAAGTCAAATTTACAAAACAAAAAATCTCCCAGTTACGGGAGATTTTATTTTGTATTTATTAAGCGATTTCCACTTCAGTGTATCTCTGTCTCTGACCATGTACTTTGTGGAAACGAACTTTACTTTTGAATTTCTCAACGCGCAAAGTGCGATATTTAGCTTGAGCTAAAACTTTAGCTTTAACTGTCACACCTTCCAAAGTTGGTTTACCAAGTTCTACCAAGTTTCCTTCTTCATCAGCAGTCAACAAAACTTTGTCGAATACGAAGTCACTACCAACCGCAACTCTTTT
>CAIOJG010000009.1 GCA_903858555.1 Candidatus Magasanikiibacteriota bacterium | reverse complement strand
GGAGTGGGAACCCTTGGACGGGATGAATGAAGCTGTTAGGTTCCGTATTGCCGAGTGGATTTGGTACACGTGGTATTGAAGGAATTATCAACGCGATAAAATACGCGCGTGAAACTAATTTACCTTATCTTGGTTTGTGCTATGGTATGCAGCTTGCTACTATCGAATTTGCTCGTCACGTGCTTGGCCTAAAAGACGCGCACACCGTAGAAGTAAATTCAAAAACAAAAAATCCGATTATCCATATCAATCCACTGCAAGCGCAAAATGTTAGTACCAATCGCTATGGTGGTACCATGCGTTTGGGCGCGTATGATTGTGTCCTAAAATCCGGCAGCAAAACTTTGCAAGCCTACGGCCAGAAAAAAATCTCCGAGCGTCATCGTCATCGTTATGAATTTAACAATGAATATAAAGAAGCGATAGACCAAGCTGGTTTGCAGATTGTCGGTATCAATGAAGAAAAGAACTTGGTGGAAATTGTAGAGTTAAAAAATCATCCATTCTTCGTCGGTACCCAATTTCACCCAGAATTAAAATCCCGTCCAACCAGTCCACATCCACTCTTTGTCGGTCTAATGAAAGCAGCCTTAAAATAAGTATTATAGAAAAACAAAAACACCCAGATAATTACCTTTGAGCGGATTTTGAGCCCGCAGGCGATACCCCGAGGCTTCGCAGCCGAGGAGAGCGAAAAGGTGATTATCTGGGTGTTTTTGTTTTGATGATTACTTATTTTTTGATGTTGTCGGACTGAGAGGATTTGAACCTCCGACCTCGTGGTCCCGAACCACGCGCGCTACCAACTGCGCTACAGCCCGAATTTGTAAAGTGAATATAGCACAGTGAATTTTAAAAATCAATAGTTATCCACAGAGATGAAATACTAAAAAAGTCATTTTTGTGCTATAATAAAAGCATAAAAATAATTGGCTCGAATATGAATATTAAAAAAATAATTTCGTACAGTTTGGTTGGATCAATGTTGAGCTATATGGTATTTTTAGGCAATGAGGGCTTGATAGCTAACGCCGACACAGCCACCAGTACTTCTACCTCTACGTTGCCGATTGCTGTAACTTTGAATGTAACGACGGAAATTGATTTGAGCTGTCCAAACTCTGTTGCTCTCTCGGCCATCTCTGGTTTGACTGGAGGAACGAGTTCCAACACCGCCGATTGTAATGTAAAAACAAACTCAAGTGGTGGATATACCTTGCTTGTTCACGCCAGCACCACCCCGGCTTTAAAGAGTGGAAGTAATTTTTTCTCTGATTATCGCACGGCTTCTCCAGAATATACTTTTACAAATCCTTCAACCGCATCTTCGTCGTTTGGATTTTCAGCTAGCTCTACCGACGCCAGCGCTTTCAAAAGCAGTAGTGGTACGTGTGGTTCTGGCTCTACCGATTATACCCATTGTTTTAGATCTTTCGTAGGTACCGGTGATGTTACGGTTTCTACTTCCGTTGCTCCCACTGCTGCCTCAGGCACAACCACCACATTAAATTTTGAAGCTCAGGTTGGTAATACCGCAATGCAAGCATCCGGAAATTATACAGCCAATGTAACAGTTACCGCGGTTGCTCAATAAAAAAATAGACCCTCTGACCAGCTCAGAGGGTTTTTTATTTGCCAATTTTTATGGTTAGTAGTATAATAATGCCATGAAAATTTTTTTTAAAATATGATCACTAAAAAAGCGACTCTGATTTTACTTATAGTGGTTTCATTTATTATTTGTCCGGTTGGCGTACGTGCCGCTCAGATAGAAAATTTATCCAATACTCCGATAGCGGGTGATTATGTTATTGGTCCTGGAAAAAACGAACTCTGGATGGATCCTGGAAAAACCGAGGTGAGAAATTTGACGGTTACGAATCGTTACGGAAAAGACATGCAATTTAAAATCGAAATCGAAGATTTTAAAGGATCAAAAGTTCCAGGTGAAAACATTGTTCTCTTAGGCACAGAAAAAGGACCGTACTCGCTAAAAGATTTTATCCATCCGGAAACAACGGATTTTGTCTTGCAGCATGGTCAAAGAATTACAATACCAATTACTATACAAGTCCCAGCGGATGCTCAACCTGGTGGTTTGTACGCTTCTGTGATCGTTACTGCTCAGCCGGTGGTTGATGTAAATGCTCCCGCCGATAAAGTGGTCAGCGGAAATTTAACCGTGATTTCTCGTTTGGCATCGCTTTTCTTTGTTCGTGTCAACGGTCAGGCCGATGAAAATGGTCAGTTGCAACAGTTTACTGCTGATAAGCATTTTTATTCGCAACCGGATATTAATTTTAATACGTTATATGGAAATACCGGTAATGTTTACCTTGATCCGTATGGCTATATTGAGTTAAAGAATATTTTGGGTGATAAAATAGATGAAATTAAAATTGATCCTTATTTTGTAATGCCAGACGCAGTTCGTTCCAAAGATTTTAATTTGAAACGTCCGTTTATGTTTGGTTTTTATAAAGCAAACATTTTTTTAAATCGCGGTTATGGAAATATAATAGATGAAAAAAATATTTCTTTCTGGGTTTTGCCATGGAAGGTAGTATTGGTTTGTTTAGTCGGACTGGTGCTGATTATCATCTCGGCTATTTCTGTCAAGCGTTGGTTTAGTAATAATTTTGAGCGAAAATCAAAAACCTAGTTTGGTATGAAAAAACTTTTTTTAACAGCCTTTGTATTTTTGGTTGTGGTAAGTTTTTTTTCTACTCCTGCTTTGGCTTATGTAATGCAAAGTGCCAGTTATCGTTTGCAATTTGACTCTGTTAACAATGGCGGCGGATTGGGGACATCTACAAATTATAATGAAGAAGAAACGGTAGGTGGGGTTGGTACCGGTTTTTCGTCGTCAACTTCCTACAATCTTCTTGCTGGTTATCAACAGATGGATCAGACTACTTTTATTAGTTTAACAGTTCCAAACGCTGTTAATTTGCCAAATATCGCTGGTTTAAATGGAGGTATAGCTACTAGTAGCGCCGACGTTGTGGTTAGTACTAATAATAATGCCGGGTATTCGGTAGAAGTAGCTGCCGGTTCATCTCCGGCTTTAACTTCCGGAGCGAATAATTTTTCTGATTACTCTGAAAATACTCCTCCGACGCCAGATTTTAACTGGTTGATTCCGAACACTAGCAGCGCCTTTGGTTTTTCGGCAGAAGGGGATAATGTTAATCAAAAATTTTTAGACAATGGATCGGGTTGTAACACTGGTTCCGGAAATGTTACAGATAGTTGTTGGTCGCCATTTTCTACTACACCAAATATTTTTGGTTTTTCCACTTCAGAAAGTTTGGTTGGATCCACTACTACCTTAAAATTTAGAGCAGAATCCGGTACACAGCATGTTCAGGCTAGTGGTGTGTATGCTGCCAATTTGACCATTACGGCATATGTCAATTAATCGTTTTAATTTTTTATTGGCAATTTTTTCTGGCTCATTATTATTTTGTTTGCCGGCCGTGGCAGCCACCAATAATTCCGCTGTCAGTGTAGATGTTTATTTTTGCAATCACGACACTGTATGCGATGTCTCTTTGGGTGAAAATTCCACTTTTTGTTCGGATGATTGTCCACCGCCAATCTGTAATAATAATGGTATTTGTGATAACAGTGAAAATACCGACAATTGTCCGTCTGACTGCAAAAAAACCACAAATCCTGGTAGTGGAGGAGCGGGTGGAGGATATGTCACCAATACTTCTACTCCAAATACTTCCTCTACTGTTATCTCAACAACTACCTCGTCTACCACTACCAGCACTACTTTTGCTACATCCACCACAACAACTACCACAACTGCCCCCACAGAAACTACCACCACGATAAAAACTTTTCTAGCCAATCCTTTATTTTTGGCAACCGGTCAAGATTCTCAAGTTTATTTGGTCTGGAAAAAAATAAACCTAGCGGATAAGTGGAGTAAAGTTGTTATTCGACGTTCTACTCTTTTTTATCCTGAAAATATCAATTCTGGCGGTTTGCTGTATGATGGTTTGGGAAAAACCGCGGATGGAATAAAATTTTTTATTTATGACGCTAATTTACAAAATGGAAAGAGGTATTTCTATTCTATTTTTATTTTTGGAGAAAACGGTGAAGAATCAAGTGGTGTGAGCGTGTCGGCTTTGACTGTCGCTAGAACGGTGGCGCCGTCTTCGTCCACTTTGGAAATACCAAAGATTGAAATTCCTCCAGAAACAACTTTGCCTAAAAGTCCAAATTTTAAAGAGATTAATTTTAATGATCTCACATTTAACACCTCTTCGCCCAGCACAACCTTGGTAGAAATTCCGGCGGAAAAGGTCCCATCTTCAACTTTTACAGCAATCATGACCTTGCAAGATGAAACTGGTTATCAAAGTTATATCATGGGCGTTTGGCAAAATGGAATGTATACAAATTTTCCCTCGGTCTTTGGCGTGGAGAAGCAGCTTACAATCACGTTTTTAGACAAAAATCACCAAATTATTTCGGAAATTAATGGTAAGATTGGTACACCACTTGCCAGAGTCGCGCCAACCACAAATTTTTTTCAAAAAATTATCCCAATTTTGACTGATTGGCGAGTAATTTTAGGGGCAATTTTTACGGTAATTCTTCTGATTTTGAGGTTTTTATAAAATCTACTTATCCACACAAAAAAAGAGTTATAAAAACTCTTTTTTTGTGCTATAATATAAGTAGTTATGAAGAGTTTTACCGGGAAAATTTTGTTCACAATTTTCGTAGGAATTTTTGTGTTCCTGTCTTTTGATTTTGCCCGCGCCGCTTTCAATCCGGAAATAAATTATCAAGGTAAATTGACAAACACAACCGACAGTCCGGTGGCAGACGGTTTTTACGATATGCAGTTTCGTCTCTGCGCGGATTCTGCGTGTAGTAGTGTACTTTGGACAGAAGTTCGAACTAGCACCGATCACGTGGCGGTAACCAATGGATTGTTTAGCGTGTTGCTTGGATCGGTAACTCCGTTAGATAGTGTTGATTTTAATCAACCTATTTATTTGGAACTAAAAGTTGGTACTGAAATACTTTTACCTCGTAAATTATTAGGCACAGTACCTTCCGCTTTTGAAGCAAATAAATTAGACGGGCTTACATCTTCATCGTTGGCGAAATTAGCAAGCGATGAAATAATTTCTGGTGCCTGGAGTTTTAATAATATTTTATCAGTTAACGCAAATTCTGCTTCGCCGGCTTTAAGTGTTATGCAAAGTGGGGCGGGGGCGGGGCTTGCGGTGGGAAATGGATCTGTTACCACTACAATTTTTTCCAACGCGACTTCTACGTTTAATTATGGTGCGACTTTTGCCACCGCTGGTGGTGCGGTGACTATCGGCACCAATAGTCAAACCAGTTCTACCGACAAACTTTCTGTTTCAGGAAATGTCACAGTTACCGGAGACGTAAATCTTATCGCTGGCAGTTTTAAAGTAAACGGTAGCTCTGTTACTTTGCCTTCGGCAACTACTGGTCAAACAGTATTTTTTGGTAGCTCTGGCTGGCAGGCCACCAGTAATTTATTTGTAGATCTTTACGGTAGTATTGGTATTGGCACAACGACCGCTGGTTTGGATGGAGCTCTTTTTGAAGTCAATGGTAATAGCATTTTTGATAGCTCTACAAATTTTATCGGTCCGACAAATTTTGTTGGTACTACAAATTATTCTACCACATCAACATTTAACGGTGTTTCAAGTTTTAACAATGACGTTAATGTAAATTCCAGTTCGATTTTTTCCGGTACTACTACAATCAATAATGTCTTGGTAAATAATGGTAATGTTTTTAATCCTACTCAAGTAGGAAGAATTAGTAATGGTGATTTGAGTGGAGCGGTAGCATTAAATTCACCACGTGCGATGTATGTTTCTGGAAATTATGCTTATGTGGTTTCTGATGCTTCAAACACTTTGGAAATTGTTGATATTTCGAATCCGAAACAACCAACTCATGTTGGAAAAATGACTGACGGCGATGCTCTAAATTCGGTTTTTGTTTCTGGTAATTACGCATACCTTACGGCTCACGACGCAAGTCTATTGGAATTGGTTGATATTTCTCATCCGGCAACTCCAACAAAGATAAGTAGCGTTTCTGTATCATTACCAACTTCTGTTTATGTTTCCGGAAATTACGCGTATGTAATAACAGCAAATAGTCTTGAGATTTTTAACATCTCCGATCCACTCAATCCTGTTAATGTCGGTCATCTTGCGGATGGCGGTAGCGTTGCCTTAAATTATCCTAATGATTTGGTTGTATCCGGTAATTATGCTTACATCACCGCCCAAAGTTCAAACGCGTTGGAAGTCGTAGATATTTCAGATCCAAAAAACCCAACTCATGTTAGTAAAGTGCTGGACGGTGATCAAGGCGGTGTGGCTTTAAACGCACCTTATGCTGTTGTTGTTTCAGGAAATTATGCCTATGTTACGGCATCGGACACTTTAGAAATTTTAAATGTTTCCAATCCAGCCAGTCCAATTCACATAGGAAAATTAGATTTAAGTACCTTGCCTGGTGGATCGGTGACACCAGGAAAAATTTTTGTATCTGGAAAATATGCATACGTCGCACTTTTGGCAGCTGGCGGTCCGGCAGGAGCTTTGATTGACATTTCCGATCCGTCTAATCCAGTTTTTAAAAATAAAATTTTTACCAATATTTATTCAACCAACGGAATTTTCATTTCTGGAAATTATCTCTACGCTGCAGTAACTGACGATAGTGTGGTTGGGGCTTTGGTGGTTTATGATATCTCTGGTGCCTCGATTTCTAATGCTGAAATCGGCACCGCAAAAGTATCAAATTTATCTGTTTTAAACGTGGCTGATTTTGGCGGTAGTTTAAATGTTAATGGTGGAGTGAATATCGGTAATGACGGTATATTGTTAAGTGGTGATTTTGGTATGCGTGGTAGTGTCACAAATACTTTGACTTTCTCCACGACCACTGTTTTTCAGACCGGAGTTACTAGTACTGCTAGTAATGCCTTTATTTTCAATGCCAGTAATTTTTCCAGTTCATCACCTGGGTATTTGTTATCGGTACGTTCCAATAACCAAGAAGTGTTCCGTGTGACCGCCAGCGGTGTTGTAGAAAGTGGCGGAATAGATTCTTTTGGACCAATATTACTTGGTGGAAATAATGTTAGTCAATTTTTTATTGATTCCACCGGTACTGCTGGTTATGTCTGGCAATCAGATGGTGATGGTGCTGGACAGTGGGTGAGTACTTCTTCGCTTGGTATTAGTAGTGGCGGCGGTGGAAGTTTGCCGTCAGCCACACCTGGCCAAACTTTAGTTTACAACGGTGTTGATTGGATTTCTACCAGTGCGTTAAACGAAAACGGTACTAGCGATGTCGGTATTGGTGCGGACGCGACTTCTACTTATAAATTATCGGTGGGTGGTGATTTAAATGTTGGCGGATCTTTGTATATAAATGGAAATAATGCTAGTCAGTATTTCATTGATTCTGCCGGTTTGGCTGGATATCTTTGGCAGTCAAATGGTTTTGGGCAAGGGCATTGGGTAAGTACTTCTTCGCTTGGTATTAGTAGTGGCGGCGGTGGTAGTTTGCCTTCTGGTACAGCTGGTCAAACATTTGTAAATAATGGTAGTGATTGGGTGGCTACAAGTGCTATTTATATTGATGGTAGTGGGAATATTGGAATTGGTGTTACTTCTAGTCTGACAAATTTATTGAATGTAAATGGTACTAGTGCTTTTGGATCTACCTCAACTTTTTATGGTGCTTTGGTAAGTAATAATGGTCTGTTTGTATCAAATGTTGCCAATGGTGGTGGCGGCGGTGGTGGCAACCTTATCTCCAATCCTGGTTTTGAATCGTCTTTGTCTACCACATCGCCGTGGACTGTTTTTGCCACTGGTATGGGTGGCTCAAGTTTTGAAGTCACTGATACCGTATTTAATGGCGGTTCAAATTCTTTAGCTTTATTTTCCGGTACCGGTTTGGTGGCATTGGGTCAAACTATTTCTTCTGTTCCTG
>CAIOJG010000008.1 GCA_903858555.1 Candidatus Magasanikiibacteriota bacterium | reverse complement strand
CATCCGCATCTACAACTACGCTCGCACCCCAGAACAAATTATGCAAGACATGACTGGCAATGTTTCCGCCAGTGATTTGCAAACCACCAAAGAAGCAACGGCTTACTACAAATTTGACGAAGGCAATGGCACGACAGTTAACAATCTCGGCACAGGAGGCTCCGCACTCAATGGCACACTCACAAATATGGGGTCATACTCAATCTTACTGGAGTAACCAGATAAATTAGGCTACAATTTGGATGAGGATAATTTCATAACTCATTCAAATAATATGGAAAAGGACACAGCGTCTATTGCTGAAATATTTCTGCCAAAAGGAACCACGCAGTGGTTTGAGATAATTAGCCACACTCAAGATGAAAATGATCTCCGGATTGTTTTGGAGGAAAAAAATATTCCACCAGTGGCAGAAAATGAAAAAGATAAAAAAATAATTTCCAAAGGTTTTTCAAATATTACCATCACAGATTTTCCCATTAGAGGCAGGCGAACCTTACTCACCTTTAGACGCAGATATTGGCAGATTGAAGGGCAAAAAGAATTATTGAAAAGAAATATTAAATTAGCCTTCCCTGGTACCCAACTTGAAAAAGAGTTTGCGGATTTTTTAAAAGAAGATGGTGGAAGAGGAACCATTCTCGCTAACTTCTATCGCAAGGTTTCAAAGAATCCCAGCGAAAGAATTTGAAAAACAATACAAAGACCATCTGAGTGGCTTTAAAGATTGGGATCAGCTTGAACATGCCGAGGAGTGGCTCCTTTTCCCTGAAAATATTGGCGAGAAATTAAGCATCGATGAGGTTGCAGTTAGCAACGGAGAACTTTACACTATTGTCACCAACAAAGCTGCTCACGGCAAAAAGAAAGCTCTGGTAGCGATTGTCAGTGGAACTAAAGCTACCGAGGTTAGCCAGATTTTAGCAGGTATAGCGAAAGAAAAAAGAATTGCCGTCAAAGAAGTAACTTTAGATATGAGCCCTGCGATGGATGCAATTGTTAGAAATTCTTTTAGCTCGGCAGCTTTGGTAACTGACAGATTTCATGTCCAACAATTAGTCTCCGGAGCGGTGCAAGAAATTAGAATCAACTTAAGAAGAGAAGCCTTAAAAAAAGAAAATGAAGAACTCAAACAATGTCGCAAAGAAAAAACCAAATATGTGCCTACTATCTTTGAAAATGGAGATACTCAAAAACAACTCCTAGCGAGGAGTCAGTATCTATTGTTTAAAGCTGAAACTAAATGGACAGTCTCACAAAAAAGAAGATCTGAAATTTTGTTTGTAGAATTTCCTGAGCTGGAAAAGGCTTACGAGCTGGCTATGATGTTTCGCGGTTGTTATGAACACAGCCATTGCAAAGAAGAAGCAATAGAAAGTTTTAAAAAGTGGTATACTAAAGTTGAAGAAAAACAAATTGAAGCATTTTTGGTAGTAGCGGATTCTATTCGTTTGCACCAGGCGACTATTCTGAACTATTTTACCAACAGAAGCACCAATGCTTCAGCCGAGTCGTTTAATGCAAAATTGAAAGGTTTTAGAGCGGTAGTTAGAGGCGTGAGAGATAAGAAATTTTTTCTTTTCAGAATTGCCAAGTTATACAGTTAGTCCAGTAAGATTGAGTATGACCCCATTTTCTGATTAATCTTTTTAGTTGCTCTTTGGAGTAGTTGGTAACTTTTTCTAGGTAGCGTTTAATTAAAATCTTGTTTCTTTTTGCTGTAATATGATATTTCAGTTTTACCAAGGCATCGCTAATAAATTGATATTTTTCTTTTTTACGGGTAAAAGAAAAATCAACCTTTTCAGCTCCTTGCAAAAAGTTTTCCACATCCTCTATACTAGTAATGCGGTCGGTCTCCATAGTGATTTTCATACACCACTATTGTAGACATTATCCGCAATCTAAGCGAGTGACCCTCTTTCGGGGGTCATTCTGCGTTAGAAACCGAAACCCATTTGAGGGGTCATTCTGTATTGGACAAGACTTTTAGTTGATATTTCCCCAAAAATAGCCTAAACTTAAGCTAAATCTATGGAAAATAACAAAAAAAAACTTATCCTCAT
>CAIOJG010000007.1 GCA_903858555.1 Candidatus Magasanikiibacteriota bacterium | reverse complement strand
TTTGTCCCAAATGTAAAAAAGAATTGACGATTGGCGTGATGTATCGCGTAGACAATCTGGCGGATAGGGAAGAGAAAAATATTCCGATTGAAAAATTTATTCCTCACAAATATATTGTGCCGTTGCGCGAGATTATCGCCGAAGCCTTTGATGTTGGCAAAAAAAGTAAGAAAGTAGAGAAAGAATATTCAAACATGGCCGCTCGGCTAGGAAATGAATTTAATATTCTACTTGATTGCTCTTTGGAAGATATTGCCAAGTGTGTATCGGACGATAATATATTATTAGGGATAAAAAATATGCGCTCGGGGCAGGTTGAGGCAATTCCTGGTTTTGATGGACAATACGGCATTATTAAAACTTTAAATTATAAAAAATCCGCTTAATTAGGCGGATTTTTTATTTAGAAGATTTATTTCTTCTTAGCTTTTTTAGCTTTCTTTTTTGGAGCTGGTTTTCTCTTTGGAGCCTTTGGCTTAGCCTTAGCTTTTGCCTTTTTCATTTTTGCCATATTGTTCACCTCCTGGGTGCTCTCTTAAGTGAGAGCTGTAAATTTTTTCTACTCGCGAGTGCGAGAAAAAATTTTGTAGAGATACTTTTTACAAGACAAGCATTTTTGTAAAAAATATTTTCTTCGACCTTGCATATATTATAGTTTGTTTTTGAAAAAAATGGAATAGTGTCAAGCAAAGTTATACACAGGTGAGATGAAAATTATTTTTTTTAAAAAAGTTTAGAAAAATATTTTCAAAATTAAACACTTGCAAAAAACAATCTACAGGATTATAATAGCATCCTTACTCATATTTTTTAGCTTCTATGAATTTAATAAAATCTATCGGAGGGAAATTAAAAAATAATTGGAAATCCGGTTTGACCGTATCACTTGTGGCCATTCCTTTGTCCATCTCTCTGGCGGTAGCGGCCGGTGCGACACCGACTCAGGGTATTATCACAGCCATTTGGGCGGGTATCGTCGCTAGTTTATTCGGTGGTAGTGATTTTAACATTGTTGGCCCTACCGGTGCGCTTTCAGGTATCTTGGCCACCTTTGCTTTCGTAAATGGCGCTGAAAAGTTTGGTATTTTGGCGATGGTCACCGGTATCATTATTTTGTTGGCTTGGTTTTTTAAATTGGAACGTTACCTCATCTATATCCCAGCCAACACCATTCAAGGTTTTACTCTTGGCGTTGCCTTCATCATTGCTTTTGGTCAGTTTAATTTTGCACTTGGTTTGTCCGGTCTGACCGCGCACGAAATGTTTATTGATAACTTGCTCGAATCATTTCGTAACGTTGGACGAATTTCAGTTACCACATTTTCAGTCTTTGCGATATTTTTGGCGCTGATGTTTTTGATTGAAAGAATTATCAAGCACTTTAAAAAAATGCCGCAACTTCCTCCCGCGGTTATTATCGCTCCGCTTGGTATGATATTTGGTTACTTATCAATTTCTAAATTAATACCAATAACCGTATTAACTTTAGGGATGAAGTATAGCGATCTTTCTCCAAAATTATTTTTACCACTTTCCTTTGGCGGTTTTAATAGATCTCTAATTGTTACGGCTATTACAGTTGCGCTGGTAGCAATTTTGGAAACCATGTTGTCCGCCAAAATCGCCGATGGTATGACCAGAACAAAACATGACAAAAGAAAAGAAATGTTCGGTTTGGGCTTGGCTAATATTGCTTCTGGTTTAGCTGGTGGTATACCAGCTACGGCCGCTTTGGCCCGTACTGCTTTAAATATAAAAAGCGGTTCGAGCCATAAAACTTCCGCCACCGTGGCTTCAATAATGGTTGCAGTAATTTCATTATTCTTTTTGACCTTTTTTAAATATTTACCAATGCCGGTAATTGCTGCTATCTTGGTGATGGTGGCAATTAAAATGATTGAACGTGAGCATTTCAAACGCATGTGGGACGTAGATAAAAAAAGTTTCTGGGTGGCGATGTTGGTCGCGGCTATTACTATCTATGAGGATCCAATT
>CAIOJG010000006.1 GCA_903858555.1 Candidatus Magasanikiibacteriota bacterium | reverse complement strand
TTGGATAGACCATAAAATACACTCAGCCAAAGATGGGGCGCGGTGTAAAATTTTATTTTGGATTTTTAAAATTTCGTCAATCGTTAAAGATAGACGCAACTCTTTTAATTTAGCCGTAATTTGTTCGCGACTTAAAACCGAAAAATCAATGGTCTCAGAAGTAAAAGACATAGGTAAATTATTCGCGAATAATAGTTTGTTCACGCCCTGGACCAATAGAAATAATGGTCACGCGACACTGAACTTCTTTTTCAATAAACTCAATATAATTTTTTATAGTTTGTGGTAGAGAATCATAACCATCTTTGGTCATCGTCAAAACTTCGTCGGCCGTCATGTCTGACCAACCTGGCAAAGTTTCATAAATTGGTTTAGCATTTCTAAATTTAGAAAGACTAGCCGGCATTTCAGTGACACGTTGTCCGTCGATATCATACGCCACACAAATTTTTATTTCACCAAGTCCAGCTAAAATATCCAATTTAGTAATCGCGATATCAGTTAACCCACTGACACGCACACTTTGACGCAACTGCACCAAATCCATCCATCCCACACGACGTGGGCGACCGGTGGTAGTGCCATATTCATTTCCTTTGTCACGCAATTTTTGTCCGTCATCACCTAAAAGTTCTGTTGGAAAAGGGGAGATACCAACGCGAGAAACATAAGCTTTCGCTACGCCAATATTTTTTTTGATACAATTGTAACCAACGCCACTACCAGTCTCTACAAAGCCAGCGGTATTATTGGTGCTAGTAGTGTGTGGATATACGCCGTGATCTGGATCAAGTGACATCCCTTGCGCACCTTCCAAAAGAATTTTTTTATTTGCGCGATAAGCGTCGCTGAGTAAAACTTCGGTATCCGTAATATATTGTTTTATTTTTTCTCCGTAACCAAGATATTCGTTGTAAATATCGTCAACAGATTGTTCAAACGGCAAACCAAAAACTTTTTTAATAATACTAACATTAAAATCATAAGCCTTGGCTAATTTTTCTTTGAACATTTCCGGTTCCAAAAGATCACCCACGCGAATACCGTGGCGGTACATTTTATCCGCGCAGACTGGGGCAATGCCGCGTTTGGTGGAGCCGGCGCCAAGGTTGTCTTGATGGGAAGATAAACCTTCATCCATGGCGATGTGATAAGGCATGATAACGTGGGCACGTTCACTAATGCGTAAATTTGGTTGGATACCGCGCGTGGTTAATTCGGAAATTTCTTGCAATAAAACTTTCGGATCCACCATCACGCCGTTGCCAATCACCGAAATTGTATTAGGATACAAAACACCTGAGGGCATCAGGTGTAATTTATAGACTTCATTATTTACTACCAAAGTATGGCCGGCGTTGTTACCGCCTTGGAAACGAACCACGTAGTTGGATTCGCCTGCGAAAAAATCCGTCACTTTTCCTTTGCCTTCATCCCCCCATTGCGCTCCTACAATTACGGTAACTTGGCGGTCCATAGTATTCAAAATTATTTTTTAATTAATTTTTTTTCGGCACACAGCGCGGTGTTGTAAAGTAGGCGAGCGACAGTGATGGGGCCAACACCTCCGGGAGTCGGAGTGGTGAAAGCGGCCTTTTTGGAAACTTCAGCCACATTCACATCGCCATACATTTTACCTTCTACAAAACAAACGCCAGTATCAATTACGATCGCATCTTTTTTTACCATATCGCCGCGTAGCACATCTTTGCGGCCGACACCGGTGACAATCACATCAGCTTCTAAACATTTTTTCTTGGTGTCGCGCGTGCGGCTGTTCACGGTTGTAACCGAAGCACCTTCGTTGACCATCATGATAGCGAGTGGCTTACCGACTAGTGCGCCCATGCCCACGATGGTGACATTTTTCCCAGACATGGAAAAATTTAAATCATGCAAAATAGTGATTGCAGCGGCCGGAGTCGGCGGAGTAAGAAAATTTGTTCTCATTACTAATTTTCCAATATTGGCATCAGTAAGACAATCCACATCATTTTCAGGTTTGATGGTATTTAAAACATCTGGCACATACAAATGTTCTGGTAAGGGGAGTTGAACAATTAATCCAGAAAGTTTTTTATTGCTTTGAATTTTTTTAATTTTTGCAATCAAAACTTTCATACTGGTTTTAGTCGGCATGACATGAAGTTTAAAATCCATTCCAAGTTTGATGGCCGCTTCGCCTTTTTTGCGGGTATAAGTCTGTGATGGTTTATCCTCACCAACCAAAATAACCTCAAGACGAGG
The DNA here is from genome assembly GCA_903858555.1 of Candidatus Magasanikiibacteriota bacterium. Lineage (GTDB taxonomy): Bacteria > Patescibacteriota > Patescibacteriia > Magasanikbacterales > GWA2-37-8 > CAIOJG01. Next base: position 154 of record CAIOJG010000006.1, on the reverse strand, counting down.
TGTGATGTTTTTACGCTTTAACTTTTTGACGATTTCTATTGTTTTCAAGTTAACTTTTTCCGCGACTGCTTTACCATCTATAAGGGTTCCGGGCATAAGTGTGAAGATAAATTAACAAGAGGTATTATAGCATATCATCGGGATATGGGAAGAC
>CAIOJG010000005.1 GCA_903858555.1 Candidatus Magasanikiibacteriota bacterium | reverse complement strand
GGGCTTGGTGCAGAAGGTAAAATTTTTAGGTCGTCAAAAAGAACAAAAAGATTTGGCTAGACTTTACCGTCGGGCTGATTGTCTGGTGGTGGCGTCGGCTGGCAGCGCCGAATCATTTTCGTTGGTGGCGCTCGAAGCTCAAGCCTGTGGTTGTCCGGTCGTTGTTTCCGATACTGCCGGTATACGTAAACGTGTAGAAAATAATATTGATGGTTTTTGGTTTGAAACAATGTCTGAAGAAAGTTTGGCTCAAAAAATAGATCAAATTTTAAACTTAACTTCAGAGCAGCGACTTTTGTTTCGTCAGCGTGCCAGACAAAAAGTTTTACAAAATTATTCTTGGGATAAACACACAGCGGAATTGGAAAGTTATTATCAGTTTTTATCTAAATAAATATGTCATATAATTACGAAGAAGTAGTGTGGGGGAGTGATACCGCGAATTTGAGTTTTACTTCACCGATGAGTTTTCGTTTGGAAAATATTTTATCGGCCGCAAAAAGTTTGCCAACCAAGACGCCTAAAATTTTAGAAATTGGTTGTGGGGGTGGTCAATTTATTCGGGCGACCAAACAAAATCTGCCGCAGGCCGATTGTGTGGGCTGTGATATTAGTCAGACCGCTTTGGACAAAGCCAAAAGCCTAAATGATGGTGTGCGATATGATCTGTGTTCGGATAAATTGCCATACGCGGATAATACCTTTGATTTAGTATTGGTACTGGATGTTTTGGAACATGTGGATAGTCCGGTTGATTTTACGCTGGAAGCTAAAAGAGTATTGAAACCAGGTGGATTATTTTTTGTTTCCGTTCCCTGTGAAGGCGATAATACCAATTTTATTTATTGGTTACAAAAATTTGGTTTGTTAAAAGATATTACCAAGCAGTGTGCCGGACATATCAATCAATGGTCCGTAAAAAAATGGGTCAGCACTATCAATTCTTTGGGATTAAAAACAGAAAGATTAAAATTTAGTGAACATGTACTTGGTCAGTCGTTGTTGGTTTTTACTTTTATAATGTTGCGCAGACAAGCTAATAAAAATCCTGGTAAAGAAGTAAACAACGAGTCGTTTTATATTAAAGCTTATGCCTCACCGCTAGGGTGGTTGTTTAGAGTTGTCAGAGTCATTGTAAATATTTTGGTAAATATTGAAACTCGTCTTTTGCAAAATGTGCGATCTTCCAATCTGCATGCTTTGTTTAGAAAATAGTATGAAAGTTTTGCATATTATTCCAAGCGCGTTTAATTATTTTGATGATATTCGATCGGATGCTTTTAAAATTGTAGAAGCTGAGGGTCAATACGGTGTGGAGGCGGATGCTATTACTTTGGAATATGGTGCTTTAACCAAGAGTGAAAAAACAGAAATAAAAATTAGTGCGCCTGACAAAAAATATATTGGTCAAGAAACAATCGAAAAGAATTCTGAGCTGTGGTCAGAATTTGATATTGTAAATTTACATTGTCCTTTTTTGGGTGGCGCAAAAAAAATTTTAGATTGGGCGGATAAAAATTCAGATAAATCTCTGGTTTTGACTTATCACCATGATTTTGAAACCACCGATTTTTTTAGCTGGTTCATCAAGATTTACAACTATTACTACTTGCCAAGAATTTTTAAAAAAGCCAAACTCGTTACTTTCTTTTTTGATCATTATGACAGCTCTAAAATCGGCCTAAAAATGTTTAAAAACAATGAAAAAATCCTTATTTTAGGCGTGCCCCAAGAAGGTCAAGATGTCCACAGCGACCAGGTTGTACAAGATTTGATTATAGTTTATAATAGCTTGGTAAATCTGGAGGTTTAATTTGTTAATTTATTTATTTTATTATATGTCAGAGAAAAAATCTTTCTTTGCTAGTCTCGACTCCAAGAGCGCCTTGATTGTCGGTCTAGTTTCAGGCGTTTTGGTCATTTGTACCATTGGTTTTTTGGTAATGCTTGGCCTTTATTTTAGTAATAAAACCACTACAGTAGCAAAAGCAACTGCGCCAGCTGCCGATGTCGCCAATGCTCCATCTGCTCAACAAGCAGCTCCACAGCCAGTTGCAGTGACAAAATCAGATCGTCCAAAAGTAGAATTGTTTGTTATGGCTTATTGTCCATATGGTTTGCAAATGGAAAAAGCATATTTACCAGCTTGGGATTTGTTAAAAGCCAAAGCTGATATTGACGTAAAATTTGTTTCTTACGCCATGCATGGTCAAAAAGAAGTAGAAGAAAATACCAGACAATATTGTCTTGAAAAAGATCAATCCGCAAAATATCAGGCGTACTTGAAATGTTTCACTGGTAGCGGTGATTACAAATCTTGTTTAGGACAAGTTGGTTTGTCTGATGCTTCATTGTCTACTTGTATCGCGGCTACCAACAAGACTTACAAGATTATGGATTTGTTTAAAGACCAAACTACTTGGTTATCCGGTCAATATCCACAATATCCTATTTACGCTGACTTAAATACTAAATATGGCGTACAAGGTTCGCCAACTTTGGTAATCAACGGCGCACAAGTGGATAATGTTAACCGCACTGCTGAATCTGTAAAAGAAGCGATTTGTTCATCCTTTAACAATCCACCAGCTGAATGTCAACAAACATTAACCAACGCTTCTTACCAGCCAGGATTTGGCTATGAGGCAGCGGCTGCAGGTGCTGGTGCCAATGCTGGTGCGGCTTGCGGATCATAATTTATTATATGGGCAACTTTAAAAAAGGACTTGTAGTTGGTAGTGCAGTTGGCGCCTTTTTGACTTGGCTAAATGTCACGCCAAAAGGCAAAGAAATGCGCAGCAAAATATTGGAACATTTTGAGCCGTTGTATATGGAGCTCAAAACCAGTATCAAACAGCTAGAAGGACCAACCCAAGAGATGTGGGACGCTCTTGTTGAGCGTGCGGTGGAAGAATATTCCAACCGTAAAGAGTTGGCCGAAGAAGTAAAATTAAATCTCGTCAAACAGCTCAAGAAAAAATGGGGTGAGCTAAAAAAACAAATGTAAAATAAAAGAGCGACCTAGTGGTCGCTCTTTTTTATATCTTCGATTGTCATTTGTAATTCACGGGTGCCATTCCATTCATTGGCTTCGATGCAAAAGGCCATATCAATTTTATCGCCAACGTGAAGATTATTTTTCCAGTCATCGGGATGACGATTACAATCGCCTAGACCAAAGCCGATGGTTTTACGCACCACTTGAGAATTGTGTTTGAGTGATATTTTTAAATGTTTACCGTCCTGGCCAACTGGGCTAATACCGGTAATAGTCAGACCGCGAGCGACATAGGTCGGTTCTTCATTGTTCATCCCAAATGGTTCAAATTTTTGCAGTAAATCGTACAGCTCCCAATTGATATCGTCCAAGTCCACTTCGGCATCAATATTTATTTGTGGAACCAGTTCAATATTTTTGGTTTGTTCGGCCGCGACTTCGTTGAGACGTTTTTTCAAACCTTCAAGCATGTCTAAAGATTTTAAAGTAAAGCCACACGCTTGAGGATGGCCGCCAAATTTAGCAAAAAATTCTGGATTATTTTGAATGGCCGCAATCAAATTAAATTCCGCGATACTACGACCGGAAGCGGTAATTTCTCCACGGTTTAAGCCCATAGCCATCGCTGGTTTATAGTACATATCTTTGAGGCGACCGGCAATGAGACCAAGGATTCCGGTTGGCCAACCTTCACCTAATACAAAAATAGCACTGTTGTTTTCTTGATTGGTTTCCTTGACTTGTTTGATAGCCTGCGCTACCAAATTCTCAGTCAGTTTTTGTCTATCCAAATTATTTTGGTTCAAGGCCCACGCCAAAGTTTCCGCTTCGTTTTCATCTTCACACATCAAAAGTTCAAAAGCAACATTGGCATGATCCATACGACCAGCCGCGTTGATGCGCGGTACGATTTGAAAGCCGACTGTGCCGGCGTCGATAGCGCCTTTTTTAAGTTGACCGTTTTCATCCAAAATTCCTGCCACAAACATTAATTTTCTCAAACCGATATTTTTTGTTTTGTTAATCACGGTCAGTCCGTAGCGAGTCAGTGTGCGTGATTCACCGAGTAGTGGGACCATGTCACCGATACTAGCTATAGCTACGAGGTCTAGTTGCCATTTTTCAAAAGCTTCATGAGTTTGTCCGTCGGATAAAAACTCGTTTGTTTTTTTATGAGTTTGTAAAAGTGCTTGGATTAATTTAAAAGCTACTGCGCCACCACATAAAGTCTTGTCCGGATATTTTTCATTTGGCATTTTAGGATGGATAATAGCGTCCGCCGGTGGAGTTTGCGCGGGGATAGAGTGGTGGTCAGTCACGATTACCTGCATGCCAAGTTCTTTGGCGAGGGTAACTTCTGGAGTGTTGCTGACACCACAGTCGCAAGTGATTATCAGGTCTGTACCTTTTTCTTTGAGCGCTTTAACAGTATTTAAATTCAAACCATAACCATCGGTTTCACGGTGAGGAAGAAATACAGAAACATTTTTACAACCAAGTTTTTTGAGACAACTAATGATAATGGTCGAAGCTGTGACGCCGTCGGCGTCATAATCACCATGCACTACAATATTTTTATTGGTAGTAATCGCGTCAAAAATAATTTTGACGGCTTTTTCCATGTCATTGAATAAAAATGGATCGTGGATGTCTTGAGAATAATCCGGGTTTAAAAATTCATCAATTTGCTCTTGAGTACGCAAATTTCGGTTGTACATCAGACGCGCCACTGCCGGTGGCAATTCTGGATGTTCGTTTAAAAAATCAGTTGGTGGAGGAGGGGAGATGATCCATTTTTTTGACATATTATTTTTGTTTATCGTTCAAACTTTTCATCGTAATACTTTTAAAATCCCAATAGGAGTCGGCCAACATTATGGAAAAAATTAAATACAAAACATTGAGTGACCAATAATCTTTGGCTGGAATAGGGGTGGTATAAGTGGCAAAAAGCGAGATGCCAAATATCATCCAATAAACCAGAGATTTGGTAGTCATAGCGCGACGATCACTCAGAGATATTTTGTCACGCATTCGTAAAATGTAGGCCAAATAGAAACCAAAAAGTGGCAAAGCAAGATACCATTCGTAATCATGTGGATCGGCACCTAAATATTTTAAACCGTAAAAAAAAGCCCACATGATTAAAACCAGCGCGAAAAATAAAAATATGATATCTAGTTGGTATTGGCGTAAAAGTTTCATGTTATTGAAAAAGAGGCATGATAGTAAAAAATACCATTGCCATGATTCCAATGAGCGCAATTACTGTCCAGATTCGTTTTATGGTTTTGTGTTTCATAAATTTACCTATTATCAATTTTATATTCTGCTTTAAATTCAGCGATTCTTTTTTCTACCAATTCACGACTTCTGATTAAAAATTTTTTAGTAACGTCAATCATCGGTAGTGCCTCGGCTTCGTCTAGTGTAAACCAATCATATTTACTAATTTCACTATTTGGCGTAACCGTCGAATTTTCAGTGCGCGCAACAAAGTCTATAAACTCGAAATCAATGTTTGGTTTGATAAAATCTGTTTCGCCAGATTTTTTACCTTCGCCCACATGTTCAATGTGGCTTAGCTCCATACCGAGCTCCTCTCGTATTTCTCGTCTTAAAGCTGCCTCTGGAGTCTCGATTTCTTTTCCTGTTTCATCTTTTTCGATCTCTCCGCCAGGTACTGTCCAGACTTCGCCAAATTTACCTTCAGGACCTTGGCGCCATTTTGGCGATTTCATTAGAAAAATTTTTCCTTCCAAATTATAAATTATCGGACCAACACATCTTTTAATTTTTCTATCGTCGGTCATATCTTATCGTTTTAGAACTGCCAAATAAGCCTCAGGAGGAATATTAACCTTGCTGTGTGCCATCATTCGCTTTTTACCTTTCTTCTGTTTTTCAAGCAGCTTCATTTTACGCGTCACATCACCACCGTACAATTTGGCAATAACATCTTTTCGTAACGCTCCCAAACGTGAGGAAGCGATTATCTTTCCGCCAATCGCGGCTTGAATTTTTAATTCAAACTGTTGGCGTGGCAAACTGTCTTTTAGGGAATCACAAATTTTATTGCCAATGTGCTGAGCATCTTCGCGCCATACTAAAGTGGCTAGCGCTTCTACTGGTTCTTCGGCTACTAAAATATCTATTTTTACAACATCGGTTTTTTCGTAACCAATCAGATCGTAGTTCATGGAAGCATAACCGGAAGTCACGGTTTTTAATTTGTCATAAAAATCTGTAATTAAAGCGGCTAGGGGAATCTCATAATGCAAAAGGGCGCGTTGATCACTGCCGGTACTCAAGTATTCAGTATTTTTATAGCGGCCACGACGTTCAGAAATCAAACCCATCACATTGCCAACAAATTCTTTTGGAGTAATAATGTCGAGTGTCATCCAAGGCTCTTCTACACTGATAACATGGTTTGGCTCGGGCATTTCCTGGGGGCTGTGAATGGTCAATTTATCGCCATTAGTTTTTTCTATTTTATACGCAACGCTCGGAACAGTAATCACTACTTCTAAATTGAATTCACGGTTGAGACGTTCTTGGAAAATATCCAAATGCAACATACCCAAAAATCCACAACGGAAACCAAAGCCTAAAGCTTGAGAATGTTCTGGCTCGTAGATCAAAGCGGAGTCGCTGAGTTTGAGTCGATCAATCGCATCACGAAGTTGTTCATAGCCATCGCCTTCATTTGGAAAAATACCGGCGTACAACATTGGCTTTACTTCTTTATAGCCTGGTAATGGGCTATGGGAACTACCCAATTTTTCTGAATTTAAAGAAGTAATAGTATCACCAACACGACAGTCGCGCACTTCTTTTAGACCCGTAACAATATATCCAATCTCACCATTTTTTAAAGCCGTAGCGGGTTGGAATTTTGGTGTGTAATATCCGATTTCTAAAATTTCAGCTGGGGTCTGAGTGGTCATCAAAAATATGCGATCACCTTTTTTTAATTCGCCATCTACCATACGGACAGAGGCTACCACGCCTTTGAATTCATTGTAAGAAGAATCAAAAATTAAAGCGCGTGGTAATTGATCAGCCGCTTCTTTTGGTGAAGGAATTTTTTCAACAATCGCTTTTAAAATTTCTTCCACGCCCTGACCGGTCTTGCCGGAGGCCATAATTATTTCATCTTCCTTACATCCGAGTAGATGAATAATTTCCGATTTTGTTTTTTCAATATTGGCGGCTGGGGAATCGATTTTATTTATTACCGGAATGATAGTTAAGTTTTGTTCAATCGCGAGGTATAAGTTACCAATCGTCTGTGCCTGTACACCCTGAGTGGCATCTACAAGCAGGATAGCGCCTTCTACCGCGGCCAAAGAGCGTGATACCTCGTAGTTGAAGTCTACATGTCCAGGAGTATCTATTAAATCTAAAATATACTCTTTATTTTCTAAAGTGTATTTCATGCGCACCGGTGTAAGCTTGATAGTGATGCCGCGTTCACGCTCTAAGTCCATGGAATCTAGCAGCTGATTTTTCATGTCGCGTTTGGAAACCGTACCGGTGAATTCCAAAAATCTATCGGCTAAAGTAGATTTGCCATGGTCGATGTGGGCGATGATACAAAAATTTCGCAAGTGTGTATTCATAATATTCATTTCAGCTATTCAATATTTTCAATTATTTCAGTGGTATTAATATTTCGCATTTTGAGCCAGCGTTTTTCAAAATTCTTTTTAAGATTCATAAATTCCGGGATACGGAAAAAATAACAGACTAAACCATAAACGCCTAAACCGAGTAAGCCGGCAATTAAGCCTTGTCCAAAAATTCCCCAGAAAAATTGTTGGTTGAAAAATCTGGACAGTGGTTGTTTGGCAAATTGTGTGATTAAACCCATGGCAAAAGCGGCAATACAAATGCGGTACAGAAAAGAAAAAATTTCGCCTTCGTTTAAAGTTTTAGTTTCAGCGCGAAGATTTGTCCAGAGTAAAACCAAATTGATAGTGACTCCGATAGAACAAGCCAAGGCTAATCCTGCCGCACCCATAGTTCTCATTAAAAGCAGCGAACAAATAATACTGATAAGTTCAGAAATCACACCAATCACAAATGGTGTCTTGGTATTGGAAAGAGCAAAAAAAGCCCGAGATAATACCGGTATTAAAGCTTGAGCGATCAGACCTAAAGCAAATAGCGCCAATGCGTCTGAAGTCGCAATGGTGGCGTTCCAATCAAATTGACCGGTACCGTAAATAGTGCGCACAATTTGCGCGCGTAGCAGTATCATCAAAACCGCGGACGGAACAATCAAAAATAAAATTTGACGTACCACAGTAGAAAAATGTCCGACAAATTTTGAAGCATCATTTTCTATGTTGGCTTCGGATAGTAGGGGAAATACGGCGAGCGCAAATGGGATTGCAAAAATTCCGACTGGTACGGCTTGTAGATTGTTGGCTAGATTATAAACAGTGATGCTGCCCGCTGGTAAAAAGGAGGCCAACATCGTGACCACCACAATATTAAGTTGACTGATGGCTAAACCCAAAGTGCGCGGAATCATTAATTTTCCAACTCTGGCGGTATCGGCATCTTTAGGGTTAAAATAAAATTTATATTTCCAACCTACTTGCCAAACGCCATAAACTTGAATCGCACAATGAATGAAAGCGCCCAGCACCACACCCCAAGCTAGACCATTTTCGCCAAAGGCTTGTACAAAAGCGGTTGCGCCAAAGATAATACCAAAATTATAAAATATTGGAGCGATTGCATAAAGAGTAAAACGGCGCATTGATTGTAGTACACCGCCCATGATCATGGAGATGCCTAAAAAGATTGGCGACAAAAACATGATACGAGTAAATGCAGTCAAACGTACCAAATTGTAGCCGCTAAATCCAGGCGCAATAATTTTATTTAGTGCCGGCGCAAAAATAATTCCCAGTGAACAAAAAAATATCAGCGAGATGGCTAAAATATTTAACAAGTTGTTGGCCAGATACCAAGCACGTTTATTTTTTTCTTTTTCATCCAGCAGTTTGGTGAAAGTCGGTATAAAACCAGCAGTCAGCGCTCCTACTATTAGCAGGTTGTAAATCAGGTCAGGAATTTTGAACGCCGCAAAATAGGCATCAAGTACAGGACCAGCACCAAAATAGTGAGTTAAGACACGGTCACGAATCACGCCAATCAAACGTGAAGCCAAAGTCGCACCGGCCAAGATAATGGCGGCACCGGTCACGGTTTTAGATTCTGAATTCAAGTTTTTAAACATTATTTTGGGGGTAAATTAATTGTTAACACCAAATATGTCGTATTTGGTTTTTGGTCGTCAATTTGCGCGTAAACCGAACCGTCAAATCCGTCCTCTCGGCTAAAAGAAAATTGTTTTACATTATCACCCGATGATTCAACGTCAACTTTAAAATTTTTCTTTTTCAATTCTTTTTTGTAATAACCGATAACAAAACTTGGGTCGGCATTGACATCGCGCCATTGCACTTCAAAACTATCACGGTATTTTGTTTGAGGAGTAGAAATTGTTCGCCAGAAATTTTGTAAGGCACTGCCGCCATTGTCTGAATTTAGTAAAACCGGAGATAAAATAATTTTAGGCAAAATTGAAGCAACGTTTAAACCGCGTTCTTTATAGCGAGCGGGTATAAAGGTAACTGTATCCACGTTGTCTTTGTCATAAACCGGGATATCGGCTGGAAAATCGGCGGGAATGGATTTGTTGGTGGTCGGTCCGGAACCTACGTAAAATTTGATTCCAACCACCGCTCCAATTCCCAAAACTAAAAGCAAGGCACAGCTGGTAAAACAAGCCCCTTTCCAACTCCTTTTTTTAGTTAATTCTCCTATCGGCGGTTCAACAATTTCAATGTTTTCTAGATTGCGACGCATAGTAGTTTTATTGGTAATATTTTACCATAATCTTTTGAGCTTGTATATAGTTTGTTGGTCTGCTAAAATATAGGGGTTATTTACTAAGATAGGTTATGAATTTACTACTTAAACGAGCGACGTTAAAAGATTTTGAAGAAGTAAAGAAAATTGAAAAAAGTGCTGCTTCGCAAACATATGCGGCTTATATTGAAGAAAAAGATTTGCGTAAATTTATAAAAAATGAATTTGTTTTTTTAATCAAAAATGGTAAAAATACGGTTGGTGGCATTGCATATCATTTACGAAAAAATGGTTGTGCGCGTATGACAAATTTAGCATTGTTACCAGAGTATAGAGGAAAGGGGTTTGGGACACAGGCAATTGTCTTACTTTTTAAAAAAGTAAATAAATTTAAAAAAATTGATTTGACCGTGCACCCTCATAATTCAAGAGCGATTGCACTCTATTTGTCATTGGGTTTTGTGATTACTTCGTGGGAGAATAACTATTGTGGTGATGGAGAGCCTAGATTAATTTTAGAAAGAAAAATTAAATAAATATGAAAATACGTTTTATAGGTGGCGCTGATGATGTCACCGGTTCAAATAGTTTAGTCGAAACCGCTGGCAAAAAAATTGTGGTAGATTGTGGCATGTTTCAGGGTGGGCAATTTAACGAAGTTCACAACGCCGAAGCTTTGTCTTATGACCCTAAAGAAATTTCGGCCGTTTTGATTACACACGCGCATTTGGATCATGTGGGTCGTTTGCCAATTTTGGTAAAAGAAGGTTTTACTGGATTTTTTTATGCTACCGATGCCACTCGTGATTTGGCTGAGCTGGTAATGCACGATGCGTTAGGTGTTATGATGCATGACAATGTAAAATTTGGTCGACCGATTTTATATAATGATCAAGATATTGCTAGTGTGATGGCGCAGTTTAAAGCGATTGATTATTATGAAGAGACCGATATTTTTCACGATGGCTCGGTAAAAGTAACTTTGCGTGATGCCGGACATATTTTTGGTTCGGCGTTTATTGAGATTGTGTCTGAAGGAAAACGCGTGGTATTTTCCGGTGATATCGGCAATGTGAACGTGCCTATTTTGCGTGACACCGACAATTTACCCGATGATGTTGATATGTTGGTTTGTGAATCTACTTATGGTGATAAGTTGCATGAATCCGATGAATCCCGTCGTGATATATTGGAAAGATTGGTTACCGAGGCCGTACATCGCGGTGGTGTGTTGATGATCCCGACGTTTTCTTTGGAACGTACTCAGGAGTTGCTTTATGAATTGGATAAATTAATCGAGCAACAACATCGTCTCCCTCCGGTGCCGATATTTTTGGATAGTCCACTTGCAATTGGCGCCACCAAAGTATACGAAAGATATCCAAAATATTATGATGAGCACGCTAAAGAATTGATAAAAAGCGGGGATGATATGTTTATGTTTCCTGGACTAGTTTTGACAGAAACGCGTGATGAATCTAAAAAAATAAATAGTACGCCGAATCCAAAAATCATTATCGCTGGTGCGGGTATGATGAATGGTGGACGTATTTTATATCACGCTTTGCGCTATTTGTCTGATCCAAAAAGTACTTTGCTGATTGTTGGTTATCAGGCATATGGTACGGTGGGTAGAGCGATTCAAGAAGGGGCAGCTCACGTGGAAATAATGGGTGAGCGCGTGGCGGTAAAATGTAAAGTGCAATCGGTAGGCGCGTTTTCGGCGCACGGTGATCAGGCAAAAATTTTGAGCTGGATTGCGAGTGGAAAAAACTTGCCAAAGAAAGTTTGTTTAAATCACGGTGAAACGGAAGTCAAACATCGTTTGGCCGCAAAAATAAAAACTAAATTTGATATCGCCGCGGTGCCGGTTTCTAGTGGATTAGAGGTTGAAGTTTAATTTTATTTATTAATTAATTTATTTTGTATGATTGGTAATTTTCCTTTTGCGTTACATGGTTTGATGTTTTTTCTTATTCTGCCTCTTATAGTTTGGACTTTATATTGGAAATATCGTGCGTTGTGGTTGGCGGCTAAAAAAGATAGTAGAGGTTGGTTTTTGGCGATGTTAATACTAAATACAGTCGGGATTTTAGAAATTTTGTATATTTACGTGTTTAGTAAAGAAGAGACAAAATCAGGTAAATAAAAGTTAGAATAAAAAATCCACCTAAATTAGGTGGATTTTTTTAGTGTTATTTATTTAGTAATAAGCTCAGATTTACTTCAATCATTTCCGCATTTTGTTTGATTAGTTCCTTGGCATCTTCAATTGCTTTATTATAAATATTTTCACCCGCGGTTTGCAAAAAGAAATCAAGTGCATCTTCGGCGGCGATTACACCGATTTCTTGGTCTAACTCATTTTTAAAATAAGTGATTATTTCTTTAATGGCCGATTCTCGCTTTTGTTGTGGTAATAAATTCCATTTTCGATTTATTTCAGTCATAGTGATTTGTTTAAACGAAATAAATATTTCAAGGCTACGGGTAAGAATGAATAACCGAACGACACCAAACAATTGGTAAGTAAAGGCAAAAATTAAATACGTATGTGAACTCCTGACCTCTCATGCACACGATAATGCAGGGCTGACAGCCTTCGTCGCTTACTCCGTAAAATCCGCTAAAATCTTTAGACCAGGTACAATCGACCGGTCCTGTGCAAACGGAGTTGTTTCAAACGCCTTCCTCCTCTCTCACCAGATGGAGCGACAATAAAAAACAACTATATAACAAAAATTCACAAAATTAAGTTTAACTGCCAACAATCTCATAAATCGGCGTGGTGAATGCAATCCGAGACACATCACATAGAATATCCGACACTATGCACTCTCTAGAAACTCGAACAAGTATTTAAAATAATCAGAGACTTTCTAAACTGGCGGAATATGCAAGTGGGGAGAATTGAAAAGAGGCGATTGAATCCTCAAGAAAATCCTGAACACGATAGATCTCTACACAATACAAATATTGAAAGTTTACAGGACGCATTACATACCTTTAAAATGATAGTGGTCATTTGCATACTAGCGACATATCAGCGGTGGAGTTTTTACCTGTCGATGG
>CAIOJG010000004.1 GCA_903858555.1 Candidatus Magasanikiibacteriota bacterium | reverse complement strand
TCGCCAGGGAAACCATATTTTGTCAAAAGATCACGAACTTCAGCTTCTACCAATTCTACCAATTCTGGATCTGCCATGTCCAATTTGTTCAAAAACACAACGATGTATTTTACACCAACTTGGTTGGCCAACAAGATGTGTTCACGAGTCTGAGGCATTGGGCCGTCAGCAGCGGAAACTACCAAGATAGCACCATCCATCTGAGCTGCACCAGTGATCATGTTTTTAACATAGTCAGCATGGCCAGGACAGTCGACGTGTGCGTAGTGACGTTTGTCAGTTTCGTATTCAACGTGAGCAGTAGAAATGGTAATACCACGAGCTTTAGACTCTGGAGCTTTATCCAAATCACCTACACCTTTTTTCTGAGCGATACCACCGCGGGCATTTAATACCTGCAAGATAGCTGCAGTCAAAGTGGTTTTTCCATGGTCAACGTGACCAATAGTACCTACGTTTACGTGGGGCTTAGTTCTTGAAAACTCAGCCATAGAGTTATACGTTCACGGCACTGCTCCCGAGTGGTCGGTGCAGATTTTTATCCAGCCGATTTATTTTTATAGTTAAAACGCTAACCAAAGGATGATTAGCGTGGGCATTATAGCAGGTTTTAAAAAAATTGCAAGAGGGGAAAAGTTGTGGATAATTTGACCTTGAATACCATTTTTACTCAACCGGCTCAAGATAAAATTTTTCTTCTTCCTCTTCTGGCACGTCAGCCAATGATTCTTCGCTAAGATTAGCTGTTTCTTGGACTTCTTGACTCTCGATTGGGGCCATTACTGACTCTTTTGGTAGGATCGGCTCCAAATGTGGTTCCTCGGCCATTTCGTCGACTTCGGCTTCACTGTCTTCATCACCTTCGGATTCGGTCTCTTCCCAGTCCGGTTCTATACTTTTCAAATTTTGTTCACGCCAGCGAGCGATATAGTGATTTATTTTCTGTAACATGTCCTCTTCTGGCAAGCAAGCCACTGGAGTAACATCATTTAATAGGTTCTCGTATTCGCCCAAATTCATCAAAACCATCACTTCTTCAGTTTCTTTGTCCATGATGACAAAGCGATCACCAGTGCGACGGACTAATTTGATTATTCTATCTAATTGAGATTGTTTCATAATATATCTTCTTTATATATCTTCATTCTATACAAGCGGTGAGAAATAGTCAATACGAATTTAAAATACCTTGGTAATAAAATCTAAAAGTTCGGCTGGCTTGTATACAATCGCCAGCGGATTGCCGGTTTCGAGCGTTGCCACCGAGTGATAACCCCAGGAAACCGCCACTGAATTCACGTTCACCATTCTCGCTTCCTTTATATCACCCAAAGTATCGGTAATAAACAAACAATCATGCTCGGAAATTGAAAACTCTTCAAAAATCATCCGGATTTTTTTAGATTTATTACTTTCAAGCTCAGCTCCCATGATTTTACTAAAACTACTACGGATATCATATTTTTCTAAAAACCCTTCAATTAGACCACCAATCGTAGACGAAACAATAATCATCTCGTAATCTTTACCCAGAGATTTTATTACCTCGGGCATGCCATTGATACAACTTACTTTATTTATGGCTGTTTCATATTCCGCAAAAAAACTTTTCACAGATTCTTCACCCAAAGGTTTTTCTACCTGTTTGGCTACCGCATCGTATACATTGCCGTTGAAATAGTCACGATAACCCTGGACAGTGACGCCGGGTCGAATTTTACTGTTAATTATAAAAGCAGAATCGAAAGAATCCGCAATCACACCATCAAAATCAAATAATAAATATTTTTTCATATGCTGACATAATAAACTTTTTTTGCTCTTGTGTCTATGTTTGTAAAAATACTCAAATTGAGTTAAAATTGATTCCTATGAATTATAAAATTATTTTCAGCTACATCGCAATTATTTTTTCCTTTGTTGGAGTACTTCCCTATTTTATAAATATTTTCAAAGGCAAAACCAAGCCCCATGCCTTTTCTTGGCTGACTTGGGGAATTGCCGGTGGGATAGTTTTTTTCGCGCAAATTTTTAAACACGCCGGATCAGGCGCATATGTTACCGGCTTAGGATCTTTAGTGTGTTTTATAATATTCTTTATCGCTTTAAAAAAAGGTCAGCGTCAATTTTCAACTTTTGATTGGACATCTTTATTGGTTTCGTTGTTGGCAATTATACTTTGGATATTTACCAACGATCCAACTTTATCAGTTATTTTGGTTACGCTAAATGATATGGTGGGATTTTTCCCCAGCATTCGCAAAGGTTACTATTTACCCTTTGAAGAAACCGCAACCACTTATGGTTTTGCTAGCATCAAATGGATCTTTGCAATTATTGGTTTGCAAACTTACAGCGTCGCCACTTGGCTTTATCCCGCTTCGTTGATTTTTACTAATGGTGCTTTTACTATTATGTTGTTGGTACGCCGGAAACAACTTAAAAAATAAAATTAAAAATAAAAAATCTCTCAAAATAAATTGGGAGATTTTTTATTTTTCTCTGACTACAATTTTTATAATCAAAGCTGTGGTGCGCTTTCTTCTGACTCCTTGTCAAAAAATTGCGCACAGTGGTGGGGGCTAGGAGACCTAGAAACGAGACACCTCCGTGACCGAGCGACTAGCGCTTGGACAAAACGTCGTGACGACGGCTGGGATCGCCCATGAACGTCGGCTGTTCGCCAGGACCAGCGATGCCGCAGGCCGGACGAGGTGGATTGCGCCACCGCCGATAGCTCACTCCGAGCTGATACTCAAGCCGATCAAAGGCTTCACGACACGGTTCATCACGCTCTGTCATCATCACGCCAAAAGCGATGACAAGGACAACCATGATCAGGGTCAACGACCCGGCGATAAGCGCCAGGACGATTAGGACAGCCGAGAGCAGCACAAGAGACTTGCGCAGTTTGCTCTTCATTCTTTCCCCCTTCGCCGGTAGAAGACAGGGCCGACATGGACCTGTACCGGACATTTATTTATACCATAATTTGGGGGAAAAGTCAACTGTACCAATTCTATAAATTCAAAACTATTTAATCTGAAGATATTTTTTTACAGCTGCCCTGGTAGCCGGACCAAAG
>CAIOJG010000003.1 GCA_903858555.1 Candidatus Magasanikiibacteriota bacterium | reverse complement strand
CCATCACGCGCAAAATTGATGGCGACTCCCACATATTATTATTATAAAGCGTTACCGGCTGAAAAGAACTACGCTCCGGCCGAGGATGAGCGCAATACATATAGTTGAGGTGCGCAAAATATTGAGGATGAACAATAGTGTCCACATCAAAAACCGAAATTATGATTTTGGCATAATCCCAACCACGCGCATCGGCGTACTTTTTAAACTCCAACTCGGCGTTATGAATATTTGAACCCTTACCCGGAATCTCATCGAGTAAATCAGCGGGATGGGTATAATATAAAATATCCGCGAATTTATTACTAAAATTTTGTTTAACTAAAGTTTGCACGTTGTCCCAATTGGTTTGACGACGAGCTTCGCCGGACAAAACCACAATCAATTTATCGGCCGGCAAAGAAGAAGCTAGTAATGCCTTCAAGGTACTTTCCACCACATCATAAGTTTCGTTGGCCAAAGGCAAAAAAACTACATTCTGATTTTTTTCCCAATCAGGAAAATCCGTCTTCAGCTTTTTCATCCAATCTATTCTGACCGCTCGATGAAATCGTCGCCAAGATAAAATCAAATAAAAAGAATAATATAAAATTCTAAGCACCCAATAAACATCAAAAACCAAAATACCATAGATCACCCAAAGCGGCTTCCAAAAAGATAAAACAATAGACAAAATTAGAGTTAGCCAAATACTAATCCCCGGCAACATCTCATAGAAACGATATCTTTGATAATCCGACAACATAATTTAATTTATTTTTTCCCTCCAATATTTGCTGGTGCACTATATTTAGCACTAATATAAATTCCTTTTGGGGCTACTTTTAAATCCGCCTCCAACTTTTCATACCAACCATCCACCGCCAAAATTGGGATAGCCAGAGTGTAAGCCAACGAATTGGCCAAAGTAGTCACCACCCGTGTCGCCGTAAATCTACCTTTACCTACCACCACGGCCAAACCATCTATATCCGAAATAGCTTTTTTTTCTTGGTCCAAAAAAACGGTTAGTGCCTCAAGTAATGATCTATTTTGAAGTGATAAATTTACTTGAACCCAATTGGTATCCAAGCAATAATGAAAAACCACTTGATCGTCAACTGAATTATCTATCAATAGATACATAATTTATCCAAGGTTATACTCATCCAAAGCAATAACACGTTTTCCTTCTAAGACACCATACAAAAATCTGTCCCCAATCTCACGTCGTTCGGAAAATTCTTTTTCATCTAAAACCGTATAGCGAATTGGGCGATTCATAAATTTTTCAAAATCACGAATCGCTTTGGCCAAAGGTACAACTTTCACATCACCAACCAATAAAATATCGGTACCGGATTCGGTGTCGCCTGTAAAGATTCCACTCATCACTAAAAGCTTCAATTTACCCGCGCGTTTCTTGAGCATTTCAACAAAATTTTTCTCTTCGGCTAGCTGGGTTTTATTGAGCAACGCAGTCATTTCTTCAAACAAGAAAAATTCGGTATCTACTTTATAATATTTAGAACGCTCGGTTCCTATTTCTTCTTCTTTAGATTCACCAAACTCCACTGGTTTTATCATCCCTAAATTTACCAAATTTAAAAGCTCACGACGAACCGCGTTGAGCTGAGTGTCTACCGCTCTGGAAAGTTCACGCACAAAATAAGCACGTTCTGGATTGGTGTAAAACGCACGTAAAAGTTTGACTCTGGTGGTTGAACCAAAAAGGTGTTCAAGCATAAAATTTTCAATTATTTTCAACCCTCCACCCCCTATTTTCCATTGGACTTACCAATATAAAAGTAGTATACTATAACCGTTTATGGAATACAAGCTTGAATTACACGAATTTTTTGTGGAAGGCGGCAACCGAGAAAAGTCTCATGTGCTGCTCCACATCACAGAACCATCCACCCCTGCCGAGAAGCAAAGAGGTTATTTTTTTGCGGTTTGCGAAACAAATAACGCTTCCTCCAAAGATATTGTAAAACTGCAAAATATTATTGATGATATTGAAAATCGATACTATGAAGCCCCTCAAAGCATCAACGAACATCCTCTGGAAACTGTCCTCAAAACCATCAACCGCGAAAACCAAGATAGTGCCGACGAGCTTCAAATGCATTGCTTGGTCGGGGTTGTTCGCGATGAACAAATTGTTTTTTCTTCGGCCGGTACACCCAAGATGCTTTTGATCTATCAAACCAAAGACGGACTGTACAAAAAAATGGACCTAATTGCCAGCGACCAAGAAAAAACCAACCAACTTTTCTCCCAAATCGTCGAAGGCAAAGTCACTCCTCGTGATTATATTTTCATTTCCACCCCTGCCCTCAAAGAATTTTTTGACGACGATCGTTTACAAAAAATCATTACTACCCGACCAGCTCGACAAAGCGCCCAACATATTGAAAAAGTGCTTTCCGATGTTCGCAATGAAGTTTCTTTTGGTGGTTTGATTATTCATTTAAAGGAAGCGAACCAACAAACTATCAGCCCTAAAAGAACATTTCTCAAGGGCGGCTCGGCAAAATCCCTAAACAATCTTTTTGCCACCGAAAAACACACTTCCGCCACTTTGTCTCCTTCCCTCTTTCCAAAGATGAGCAGAGGCTTTGCTAGTTTTAGTAACGAAGCTGCCCCAGAAGAAACTCTCGCCGATGTACAACAAAGCAATATCCCTCAGGCGGAAATAAATTCTTCCCATTTGCGTCAATATCAAGCTAAAAAAACCACGCCGATTCAAACTGACGTTTTTAAAACCTACCTTCTCGCCGCCACCAAAGGCACTTGGACCGGTCTACAATTTTTGGCACGTTTTATTATGATGATGCTAATGATAATAATTAAGATTATCGTTGGCTTAGGTCATCTCTTGGCTTTATTATTCTTTGTCACTTTTAATTATCAAAACCGTCGTCGCAATATTTTAGATAACTGGTCAAAAGAATGGAAGAATTTTAAAATCTATTTAAAAAATTTACCAAAAGCCACCAAGGTACTTTTTGGTGCCAGCGCACTTACACTACTAATCTTTGTTGGGACGGTTTTTTCTGTCCGCTCGCACCAACTTAGCATTGCTGCCGAAAAACAAGCTCAGGAAACCATTCGTCAAATTATCGTTCACAAAAATAATGCTGAGAGCGCGATGATTTACAAAGACGATACTACCATCTTAAATGAAACCCAAGCCGCCAGACAGCTCTTAGCTCAACTAAACTGTAAAGTTTACACTTCTCAATGCAAAGACTTGGGACAGCAACTAGATAGCCTGCTTTCACAAATCCGCAAAGAAACAGTCGCCACACCAGATTTAGTCTATGATTGGAGCCCAAGTAAACCAAATTTAAAATACCTAAATAAAATTAATAACAAAATTTTAGCTTTTTCCGACAGTTCGTCAACAGTCACTATTTATGATTTATTAACCAAACAAACCAAAACCATACCTGGTCCGGTAGGAAAAATTAATGACATTGCCATACCAAAAGAAAATGATTACGCCGCAATCTTATTTGATAACAAAAATATTGCCATCTATTCCCCGGCCAACGACTCTTTCCAGAGCATCGACGTGACGTATCCTAGAAATAGCGTCAACATCACCAACATTTTGGTTTACAATCGTCGACTATATAGTCTAGATACTTTAAACAACCAAATTTATAAACACGAAAATATCAAGAATGGTTTTGGACCGGGCAAGGAATGGCTCAAGGATCTTTCGGCGAATCTCAAAAATAGCGTTTCAATGACAATTGACGGAGACTTGTTTGTTTCGGAAAATAACGGCGATATTTTAAAAATAACGGCTGGTGTAAAACAACCGTTTGCTATTTCCGGACTTGACCCGGCAATAAAATCCGGCACTGAAATTTGGACATACACCGACAAAGAATTTATTTATGTTTTAGATTCTGAAAATAAACGCTTGGTAATTTTGGATAAAGATGGGCATTTAAATAAACAAATTACGGCCAAAGAATGGAAGGCGCCAATTGGCATGGTAATTGATGAACAAAACAAACGCGCCTTTATTTTAGATAGTGATAAACTATGGCAAGTAAACCTATAATTTAAAAT
>CAIOJG010000002.1 GCA_903858555.1 Candidatus Magasanikiibacteriota bacterium | reverse complement strand
ATCATCTCTAGTCGGGCCAATCTTTGCATCAATAATCACGACCACCTTTTTCTGATCATAGTTTGAATCAAATAAATACCAACTAATAAGACTTTCAATTTCTTCCATTCTGCCAATCGAAACTTTTGCAAAACCATAGCCTGGTAAATCAACCAAATAAAAAGCTTTATTAATTAAAAAAATATTAATCTGCTGAGTGCGCCCAGGAAACGAACTAGTAGTCGCCAAATTTTTCTGATTCACCAAAGCATTGATAACACTAGACTTACCAACGTTTGATCGGCCAATAAAAGCAATTTGAGGAATGCCGTTCTCCAAGATTGGATCAGCATCTACTATACCTTTTATAAATTGTGCGGATTTTATGTTCATATTATTTCTCAACTATCTCATAATCTTTTTCATCCCCCAAGATTCTAGTGTAATTTTCACAACCATCGACTCGGACAGCTCCACACTCACACGAGGTCATTTTTTTATGTGTATTATAATAGATCTCTGCACAACATTTCTTACACTTGATATACGTCTCTTTTTTAATTGTATTAGTATTACGAATCATACATTTAACTATTTTTTAGCAAATCAGACAAATTGCGGAGAGGGAGGGATTCGAACCCTCGGTCCATTTGCATGGACTCCGCTTTTCGAGAGCGGTGTACTAAACCAGCTATACGACCTCTCCAATCTTAAAAAATTTTGTGACTTTAATTTTATGTTTTATATTACTAAACCCAATTTCGTTAAAATATCTTTGTACATCGTTTCTCCTTCTAAGCCTAACATTCCATAAGCTGCGCGTGATACTATAATTATTTAAAAATAAAAATTCCTTAACAAAATTTAATAAGGGATTTGAATGATTTGTAAAATCAATACATATACTTGAATAATGTTTTCCCTTTATTTTGTGCTTATCAAAATACACACTGCCATCCGTATCTACCATTCCTCGTAAGCAAGCCTGAGAATAAATCTCACTATTTTTTATCCACAATGGAACATCCACTTGGTTTTTTACTTTACTACCAGTTTTCAAACCATTTCTTACCAAAAATTCTGATACCTCGATACTAATAAAATCGATTTGAATATAATTTGCTCTGACAAAAACATGTGGATTTATTCCAAATAAGCTTTTAACCAAATTTGAAACATAAACAGAATACTCTTTATCTACCAATTTGCTTAAAGTAATACCAAATCTACCTTTTCTCAAATGTCCGTCCCCTAATAATATTCCAAATAATTCAGCTAGTTCTCTAGACTGATTTGGAATATTCACCAATTTACGTTTGATAAAACGGTTACTCAATTTTCTGTTTATCTCAACAGATCGACTACCTCCACTTCTTCTGCCTTCAGGAGTTCCTGGATTACCATTCCTTAAAACATTATTTTTTCCTCCAATTTTCCCGGCTTTACTTGTATACCAATATTCATGAACTAACTCACTTTCAGGAAATGACAGTTTGGATAACTCACACAAAATCTTTATAGATGATTCAGTTGGTAACTGTTTTTCTCGTGCCCAATCGCTAACTGATCTAGGGTGCACTTTACACAATATTGCCATTTTTGTCCAATTTAAACCAGTAATTTCTTTAACTATTTTAAAGAAATATCTTTGCTGATTCTGTTTAAATTTAACTCTAGACATAGTACATATTATTATATATTTCGAAATGTAATCTGTCAACCAGTCAATCAAACAACCAACTATCAAAAATTCACCGTCAACGGACTGCCCAAACCAGTCACATAATCATAATGTTTACGTGCACTACATAAATAACCACAGTCACCATTTTTTCCACTAATAATATCATTAAAATAATTAACATTATTACCAGAAGCTTTATCAGCGTAGAAATTTTTATTATAAGCAGACAAACCTAAAGAGTGAATCGCTGCCCATTGTGGCGCACCCGCCGAAGTGCCACCCAGCACATACCAATTATTTTTATCTTTTCCGGTTGTTTTATAAACCGAAAAACCAGAAGCCGGATCAGCGTTGTAGGCAACATCTGGTATAGCCCGATAACCCTTTGATTTGCTAATTGAATAATTCTTTTGAAAATCCGGTTGAGTCTCGTACGCGCTTATTCCACCACCACTGCCACTCCAAGCATTTTCTTTTTTAGCGGTCATGTCTTTATTAAACAAAAGTGTTGTTCCACCAACTGCCACCACATTTGGTGAAGCCGCCGGCCAACTTGGTCCGGTACCATCATCTCCTGATGATGCAAAAAAGCTAACTTTATTATTGCCTATAAAGTGACTATCCAAATTAACTTCATCAGAAAACTCAGCACCACCCCAACTCATTGAAATTGCGACCACATCTTTTTGTTTGACCGCATAATCAATTGCATCCAGTAAATTTTGTCCGCTTGGCGTCTTGGCTTCTACCAACAATATTTTTGCCTGCGGCGCAATCGCATGAGACCACTCTACATCAAGCGAGGTTTCCAGACTCCACCCAGAATCACTTTTAGTCGCACCCAAATTATGTTTTTCAAAGCAACCATTTTTGGTGGTGCATTCCGGTAAACCAAATTGTTTACTAAAAATATTTAAATCTTTTTCAATGTTAGCATCATCATACGCGCCAATAATAGCAATAGTACCACGGCCACCATCATTTGGCAGATGATATATATTTTTAATCTCTTGCGGACTTAGACCACCAGGAATTTTTTGTGCGCTTCCAAAAATATGAATTGGTGGATGAGCTTTAAACTGAGAAAAGCGATAGGCCGCGGAAACTTTGGGTGATAACAAAAAATTAAATAAAAAAAATAGCGATAAAAAAATCACTAACTTTATGCCCCCTTTTGACATATTATTAATTTAAAAATAAGTACCCATAGTTTAACAAATTTTATTAAAAATGGCTAGTTTGTAATACACTTGACTACACAGACCAACTGACCTATACTATTCTCACTATGTTGCTAAATAAAAATACTACAACTTGGTCATCATTTGTAAAAACACTTTTGGTTTAACCAAGAGGTTTTGTAGTTTTTTATAATCTACCACCTCTTGGTGGTTTTTTATTTTAAAAATTTTTACTATGACCAATACTCACAAAAAAATAACTTCCACAGTCCTATTCACTTTAATCGGCATTCTAGCAATGCAAATACCTGTAACTAATTTAGTGGGTTCTTCGGCAAAATTTACAGTTTTTGATTGTTTTGGACCAATCGCCGGCAGTTTCCTTGGTACCATACCGGGAATTATATCGGTTTTGCTAATGCAAATAGTCAATTTAATAATCCACGGCAAAGAATCATTTGATATTGGCACCATTATTCGTTTATTCCCAATGCTTTTTGCTGTTCAATATTTTAGCAAAAAATCAAAACTAAACATTATTATCCCCGCAATGGCAATAATCGCATTCATCGCCAACCCTATCGGCAGAACAGTCTGGTACTTTGCTTTATTTTGGACCATACCCATGGTATGCAATAAATTTAGAGAAAAATCATTATTAGCAAAAAGTCTCGGCAGCACGTTTACTGCCCATGCCGTTGGCGGAGCTCTCTGGGTATGGCTTATTCCATTACCAAAGACTGTTTGGATAAATTTAATTCCTGTGGTTTTTGTAGAAAGATTTATTTTTGCTGCCGGCATAACTGCGGCTTATATAATCATGAACAATATTTTATACTTTGTTTCTACCCAGAGTAAATTTAATTTTTCTTTCATAATTAATGAAAATTTCATATTAAACCATAGTAAGAAATATGCAAATTGAATGTCTACCTATAAAAACTAGACCAGTATTACCTCCGCTTGATAATATTTATTCTATTTTAGAAAAATATTTGCCACCACTACAAGAAAACGATGTGTTGATCATCACGTCTAAGATTTTAGCTATTCACCAAGGAAGATGTGTAAAAATGGATGAAAAAATAATTAAAGACACTCTCGTTGAACAAGAGGCTGAATATTTTATTCCTCGTAATATGGTTCCTCTCCAAGCAGCCACACTCACTATCAAAGAAAATATTTTAATACCCTCCGCCGGCATCGACGAAAGCAACGCCAATGGCTATTATATTTTATGGCCACAAAACATAAGCCAACTGACTAAAGAAATTTGCATTTTTTTAAAAGAAAAATACAAATTAAAAAATTTAGCAGTCATTGCCACCGACAGCCATACCACACCACTTAGATACGGAGTGCTCGGTATTGCCATTGGTTTTTACGGATTAGAACCGCTATACGATTACCGTGGTAAAACCGATATATTTGGACGAGTTCTAAAAATGACCCAGAAAAATATTGTGGATGCGTTGTCGGTGATTGGTGTGATGTGTATGGGCGAAGGAGATGAAAGCACGCCGCTAGCCTTAGTGCGCGGAGTGAAATTTGTTGAATTCACCAACGAAGATACTTACCAAAAATTT
>CAIOJG010000001.1 GCA_903858555.1 Candidatus Magasanikiibacteriota bacterium | reverse complement strand
TCCTCGACAATTTTTAAAGTATGTCGACTATCGAGCAACTTCGCAATATCACGGCTTTCGGATTGGAGGAGGTCTAAGGCAATTCTTGTTTCGTGGTATTTTTTGATTGCGGCCGGATTGTTTTTTAGGTCTTGCAAATAGATTAGTTTGTTAGCGGACCAAGTTAGTATTTTTTGGAGCTCGGTATCAATTAGTGAGACGGTACGATAAAATTCTTCGCTTTTATTTTTGTATTCAAAGTATTCTTCATATCCTTTTGGCCGGCCAATAATTTTTTCTTTAAAAAGGTAAGAATAAAGCGGTTCAAATTTCCCTTCTAAATACAGACTAAGCTCTTGAAGGCTTTTGCCCAAATCAGAGGAGGCCAAACTTTTGGCCTCAATATCCGGATTGTTTAAACTATCCAACAAATCTTTGTTGAGCAGTTGATCTGGTTCATCCATTTTAAAACTACCACCCAGCGCTATTCTTTTTAAATAATTTTCCCAGGCTAAAACCGCCGTTGATTTTGGAATTTTATCTAAATCAAAAACAGTAAATTCAATTGTTGGTTTTTCTGTGGCTGCGGTTGGTTCTGTTGGTTGTTCCGCTCTGTTGCCTGTTTCAGCTCCGTCAGTCATATTAGTTTCGTTTTGATTTGGTCAATTTGATAATAATTGGCGCGGCAAAGAAACTAAAGCGTTCGCGCAAACGATTTTCTAAAAAGTGTACGTAAGAAATATTGAGCGAAGTTTTATATTTGATAAACAATTCAAAAATTGGTGGGTTAGCATTGATTTGTCTGAAGCCCAAAATTTTTGGATGGTTGATACCTTTACCACGAGAAGGTAAATGTTGTTTGACCACGTGACGAATAAATTCTTCACAAGTTTCTTCGGAGAGTTCGATGTGGCGTTCTTCCCAAGCCTGTTTGATGAGTGGGAAAATTTGATGCACGCGGTAACTGGTTTTGGCAGAGATAAAAACAATCGGTGCGTAAGCGATGTGGGGGAAATATTTCATGATTTTTTCGCGCACGTCATTGCGGAAAGAATCGGTGTTGTCTTCACTGAGATCCCATTTGTTTACCACGATGATAACACTCTTGGTGCTTTCACGCAGCAAACCACCGAGCTGTTGATCTTGATCGGTAATTGGAGAAGAAGTGTCAAGCAAAAATAAAACAATGTCGGCGCGTTTCATGGTTTCGATACTTTTGCCAATGCCCATGCGTTCGAGCAAACCGCCAACTTTGGCTTTGCGACGGATACCGGCAGTATCGATAAACAAAATATGCTCACCGTCTACTTCTACCAGTGTGTCATGTGGTTCACGAGTGGTGTGGGGCATGTCACTGACAATCACGCGGTCTTCACCAATCAGTTTATTGAAAAGTGCGGATTTACCAACATTTGGTTTACCCAGCAACGCCACTTTGATAGGATTGAGATCCGGCAAAACAATTGGTTGGCGTTTAGTTTTTTTGAGATGTTTAAAAATTTCTTCCATTAAATCTCCGAGGCCAGAACCATTTTGAGCGGAAACAGTGATGGGATGACCAAATCCAAGTTTGAGCCAATCGCGATCATATTTTTGGGCGCGGTCAGAAGGGGAGTCGGCTTTATTGGCGACCAAAATTACCGGACAATTTTTTTTCTTTTTTAATAAAAGTTTGGCCAATTCTTTTTCTTGTGGCAACAAACCATCTTTGATATCAGTCACAAAAACCACGACGTCGGCTTTTTTCAAAGCCATTTCGGTTTGTTTAATGATATCTTCTTCGAGCAACACTTCGTCCGAAAAAGTAAGACCACCAGTGTCGATAATATTGATGTGCTTACCGCGCCAAATACACAAGCCGGTGTTGCTGGTGCGAGTGGTGCCCGGAATGCTAGAAACCAAAGCTTTGTTGCTTTCGGTCAAGCGATTGAAGATGGTGGATTTTCCGACATTGACGCGACCAACCAACGCAATGGTAGGCAAGTCGAGGTCGACGATTTTTGCAAGTGTGGACATATATTATTTTTTATCAGATAAATCAGAGCCGAGCACTACTAGTATATCGGCTTGTGGATTAAATTTCAAATTTGGGTCGTTGTAATCGGTAGTAGAAGTATAAACCGAGGTGTCTTGGTACAGCCAATTTGGTAATGTTTTTTCCACATGAACATTAAAGTTTTTTTGGATGGCCGTTAAAATATCCGCGGAAACATTTTTGTTTACAATATAGATAGCGGTGTAATCAATCGGTCGTTTTGGACTGTTGCCGGCTGGCAGAGTCGACAATCCTTGATCTTGGAGTTGCTGTTGATATTTTGCTGCCAAGCCTGCGCGCCAAGTACCATTTAAAATTTGGATTTTTCCGCTTGGGAAAATAGACTTGTTTTGGTCAGCCAAATTTGGCGTGGTCTTGACGGTGCTGCTGTCGAAAACATCAGCAATGGCTGTATTGATTTCATCAAAATTTCCAGAAACCGGAGCCAGCATATAAGCCCCGCTATCGGCAATGTAAGATTTTAAATAACCATTTACACCATTATCCAGCACTAGCGTCTTCATATTTTTCTCGGCATTTTTTCCGAGATTGGCGAGATACATCATCTGACCAAAATTTAAATTGGTGGTGATGTGGGTAGAAAGTGAATTTAAAATATTTTGGATTTTTATCGGATTGGTGTAAGTGCCAATTGATAACATTTTTTCTTTGAGCGCGGTCATAATCAATTGTTGACGGTGGGAGCGGGCGAAATCCGAACCCTCGCCGTTGTTGCCATGACGAGACCGAGCAAAGTCCAAAGCATTTTGACCATCTAAAGTTTGTTCCCCGGCATTAAAACTAACGGTGCGGTAAGAAAAATTTGGTCCAGGAAATTCATAGTCAGTGAAAGTTCGAGGCGAATTGACGGTAACACCACCGACCTCGTCCACTATTTCTTGGAACGCCTGAAAATCTACACGCGCATAGTAGGGAATGTCCAAGCCAAAAGTTTTTGAAAAAATTTGTCTGGCATATTCACCACCATTGCCTTGTTGGTCCGCTTCACCAAAAGCGTCCGCCGCATTAATTTTTCTGATCCCTTGACCTGGGATATCTACTCCTAAATCACGGGGAATAGAAATCATCGCCACTTCTTTGGTGCTTGGTTTAATACTCAAGATAATATTGGTGTCGGATAGATAAGGGCCATCGTGACCGGCACCACCAATGCCTAACAACAGAATATTGACACGGTCATCTTTTTGTCCGTCCAGGATATTTTCCGAATGAAAAATGAAATTTTTGACGGTTTCCAAAACTCCTACACCCTTAGGGGTTAAAGTCTTTAAATCATAGTTTTGTGGGTCATTGGACCACTCGGACAAAGTGTAATAGCGTCTTAAACCACAGCCAGCAAAGAATAAAACCACAAAAATAATAAAAAATAGCCAAAATCTTTTTCTTGTTTTTGGCTGTTCTGGGGCTAAAGGGGAAGTTTGGGGCTGTAATAAATTGACGGGATTTTTCTCTTCCATAGGAAATTATGGAGAGTGTACCATAAAAACCGGCAAAAAGCAACCTCTTTGGCTTGATTTTATTTTAAGTTTGTGATATTATGAATTCAATCCTTTATGATTACATTTAGGATGATTAGCTCAGCTGGTTAGAGCGTTGCATTCACATTGCAAAGGCCACTGGTTCAAATCCAGTATCATCCACTGGGCTATAACAAATTTTATGCCAAAAAATATTCTAAAAGAGGAGGTAAATATTGGAGATGTTCAATATGAATGGACTGTTAAGGAATATATACAGCATGAGCGTCATCAAAATTGGTATTGGATAATGGGAGCCGTCGCTATATTGTTGGTAATATATAGTGTCGTTACGGCCAACTATCTGTTTGCGCTCATTACTGTGCTGTTTGGTATAATCTTGTTTATGCAAGATATGGTCAGCCCGATGGACGTATATTTTGCTATTACCAATACAGGAATAGTAATCGGGAAAAAATATTATCGCTACAGCGAAATCAATAATTTTTGGATAATCTACAATCCGCCGTTTACCAAAAATTTATATTTTGGTCAAAATAATGTGTTGAAGCATCGCATGCAGATTCCACTTTATGATTATGATCCACGTCCAATTCGTGATTATCTCACGCAATATTTGGAAGAAGATCTCGACCAAGAAGAAGAACCGTTGAGTGACCGTCTGAGTAGAGTTTTTAAAATATAGTTGGAAAAGTTATATC